>CATPAO010000268.1 GCA_955652025.1 Casimicrobiaceae bacterium | reverse complement strand
TTCCGATTCCACGCCGCTGGAACCCCCGTCCAAATCGGCGCGTAAGCGGACGATGCATGACCTCCAGCAACTGGGCCTCGACTTGGTCGCGCTCGATCCAGGGCGCCTCTCGACGCTCGACCTGCCCGAACGCCTCGTGGATGCAATTACCCTCGCGCGCGGCATCACCAAGCACGAGGGCCGGCGGCGACAACTTCAGTACATTGGCAAGTTGATGCGCGACGTCGATCCGGCGCCGCTCCGGGCCGCGTTCGCGGCGTGGGAACGCGGACCGGCCTTCGATCGCGCGCGTTTCGCTGCCGCCGAGCAATGGCGCGATCGCTTGCTCGAACATGCCGACGGCTTGACCGATTTCTTGACGGCGCATCCGGCCGCGGACCGGGCGGTGCTTGCATCGCTGGTCGCCGATGTGCACGCCGAACGCGCGCGCGGATCGCCACCGCACAAGTATCGCGCGCTGTTCCGCGAAGTGAAGCGTATCGTGGACGCCGCGGCACCCCGTTCCGATTCCTGATCGGCGATTTCCAATGCCCGACGTGCTCATCGGCCTGGTATCGATTTCCGACCGCGCCTCGGCCGGCGTCTACGACGACAAGGGTCTGCCGGGATTGAACGAATGGTTCGCCGCGGCGCTGAAAACGCCATGGCGGATGGAGCAGCGCCTGATTCCCGACGAGCAGCCCGAAATCGAGCGGACGCTGATCGACCTGGTCGACCGCGCCGGCTGCCATCTCGTGCTCACGACGGGCGGTACGGGTCCCGCGCCGCGCGACGTCACGCCCGAAGCGACGCTGGCCGTGGCGCACAAGGTGTTGCCCGGCTTCGGTGAGCAGATGCGCCAGGTCAGTCTCAAATACGTACCGACGGCGATCCTGTCGCGCCAGGTCGCGGTCGTGCGCGGGCGCGCGCTGATCATCAACTTGCCGGGACAACCCAAGGCCATCAAAGAAACGCTCGACGGCGTGTTTCCCGCCGTTCCCTATTGCATCGACCTGATCGGCGGGCCGTACATCGAGACGCACGACGACGTGTGCAAGGCGTTCCGGCCGAAGTCGGCGCTCCGTCCTTCGGGCTGACCGTATGGATTTCGAGCTGTCGTGGCTGCTGCCGATCATCGCGGTGTTCTCTGCGCTGGGCTGGATCGCGGCGCGGATCTCGCGGCCCCGGCGATGACCACGACGCCCTTTCCGAATCAGCCGCCGCCGTACGAGGGGCGCAATCTGTACCTGACGGACCCCGCGCTGAGGCACGCGGTCGCGCGCGAGGGGGCTGCGCACGCGGACGCGGTTCTCGCGGCCTGGGGCGATACGCTGGGGCGTGCCGAGACGTTCGCGCTTGCCGACACCGCGAATCGCAACGCCCCGCAACTGCACACGCACGACCGCTTCGGCGAACGGATCGACGACGTCGAGTTCCATCCGGCCTGGCACGCGTTGATGCGGCTCGCGGCGGAAGCGGGCGAGCACAACGCGCCGTGGACGGCGCCGGGGCCGGGTGCGCAAGTCTCGCGGGCCGCAATGTATTTCCTGCACGCGCAGGTCGAGAACGGCACGCAATGTCCGCTGACGATGACGTACGCGAGCGTGCCAGTGCTTGCGCGTCATTCGGCGACGCTGGCGATCGCCGAAGCCTGGCTGCCGCGCATTCTCGCGCGCGATTACGATCCGCGGCCGCTGCCGATCGGCGACAAGCGTGCAGCGTTGATCGGCATGGGTATGACCGAGCGCCAGGGCGGCTCCGACGTCCGTGCGAATCTCACCCGCGCCGACGCGGCCGGCGATGGCACCTGGCGCATCACCGGTCACAAGTGGTTCTTTTCCGCGCCGCAATGCGACGGCCATCTGGTGCTCGCGCAAACCGACGCTGGGTTGACGTGCTTCCTTCTGCCGCGTTTTCTCGACGACGGATCGCGCAACGCCGTGCGGATCGACCGGCTCAAGGACAAGCTCGGCAATCGCTCGAACGCATCGTCCGAGGTTACATTCGACAGCGCGCACGGGATCCTCTTGGGTGAGCCCGGACGCGGACTGGCGACGATCCTGGAAATGGTGCAACACACGCGGCTCGACTGCGTGATCGGCAGCGCCGGGATGATGCGCGGCGCATTCGCCTATGCGCTCCATCACGCCGCGCATCGCGTCGCTTTCGGCCGCGTACTGGCCGAGCAGCCCCTGATGAGCGCGGTGCTCGCCGACCTCGCGCTGGAAGTCGAGGCCGCGACGGCGCTTGCACTGCGGCTGGCGCGCGCATTCGATGCGCCGGCGGAATCGGCCGAGCATGCGCTCGCACGGATCGCGACGCCAGCGGCCAAGTATTGGGTCTGCAAGCGCACACCGATGGTGGCCCTCGAGGCGATGGAAGTGCTGGGCGGCAATGGCTATGTCGAGGAGGCGCCGCTCGCGCGCGTCTACCGCGAGGCGCCGGTCAATTCGATCTGGGAAGGTTCGGGCAATGTGATCTGCCTCGATGTGATCCGCGTGCTGCGGCGCGAGCCGGCGGCGACGGACGCGCTGATGCAGGAACTCCATGCGGCGCGCGGCGGGAACCGCGATCTCGATCGCCACGCCGCCGCGCTCGCCGCCACGCTGAGCGAATCGAGCGACGATGACGCCCGCGGACGACGCCTCGCGCAGGCGATCGCCGTTGCGCTCTCGGCCGCGGTGCTCGTGCGAAATGCGCCGGCGTCGGTCGCCGACGCGTATTGCGCGACGCGTCTCCGCGCCGACGTGGCGCACGCCGGCGCGGCATTCGGCACGCTGCCATCGGACGTCGACGCCGCCGCAATCGTCGGCCGATTGCGCGACGGCTAGATGAGGACCCCCACGCTCACTGCGTTCGCTGCCCCCAAGGGGGAGCAAGCCTCCCTTGGGGCGGCCCGGCGAGAGGACTAGTCGCGGTCCCGCAGCGAAAAGAAAAACGCCACGCAAAAGGGCGTGGCGTCCGTTCGGCTGTCGCGGACAATGCCCGCGAAGTGGTTTCAGATGTTCAGGATTTTCATCACCTTGGCAAGCGTATCGATCGATTCCTGATGCTTGCCGGCCTTGTGCAGCGCTTCGCCTTCGGCGCGATATTTCTTGACATCGTCCATCTGCGCCGCCGTTAACGTCGGATTTTTCGCGAGCGCCGCATCGATCTTCGCCATGTCGGCTGGACAGTGAAACGCGAACGCGCTTCCGGCCGCGAACAGCGCCGCGGCGGCGAGCGTGACGATACCGAGCTTCATCGATTCTCCTCGTAGGTGTTCCCGCGAAGATCGCCTCCCGTTTCCAGGGACGCTGACTTCCACCGCCCCGATAGCATACGCCGCGCTCCGGAAAGATCAATGCCCCGAATTGCCTCATCAGAAATCTGAGTGAAATCGATTCGTTGCCTCATCTAAGAAATCTGAGCGAAATGCCCCCTCCGGAACGGCGGGGGAGGCGAGGAGATGAGGCTGACGATGAAAGAACGCAAAGCCGTTACGGCGGT
>CATPAO010000267.1 GCA_955652025.1 Casimicrobiaceae bacterium | reverse complement strand
TGACGAACCAGTTCGAAAAGTCGAGACCGCCGAAAATTCTGCCCACGACCGGCATGATGAGGTCCTTGACCAGCGAATCGACGATCTTGCCGAACGCGCCGCCGATGATGACCCCGACCGCCAGGTCGACTACGCTGCCCTTCACCGCGAACTCGCGGAACTCGCTCATGACCGACATGATGTAGGCTCCTTACGGAAAGAACGTGTCGGTTGCCGCTCGCCCGGCAGCCCGCGTCTTACACTGCGGCTTCGCCCGATTCACCGGTGCGGATGCGGATCACCTGTTCAACGCGGGTCACGAATATCTTGCCGTCGCCGATCTTGCCGGTGCGCGCCGCCTTGACGAGCGCCTCGATCGCGCGCTCGACGAGCGCGTCGCCGACGATCACCTCGACTTTGACTTTCGGCAGAAAATCGACGACATATTCGGCGCCGCGATACAGCTCGGTGTGTCCTTTCTGCCGTCCGAAGCCCTTGCCCTCGGTCACCGTGAGCCCAGTGACGCCGATCTCGGAAAGCGCCTCGCGAACTTCGTCGAGCTTGAACGGCTTCACGATCGCTTCGATTTTTTTCATGCGGTAACCCTCCGTGCGCGCGAGGACCGGCGCGGCGCATCCAGCATACACGATGCGATACCCGAGATCGATGCGCGGCTAACGATCGCCGGCGGGATCCACAGCGATGCCCTCCCACTCGTTCCACGCCGACGCGATGGGATAGCGCCAATCCTTCCCGAAGCCGCGCGGCGTGATCCGGATGCCCACCGCCGCCTGGCGTCGCTTGTACTCGTTGATCTTGATGAGTCGGACCACCTTGCGCACGTGTTCCGGCGCGAATCCCCGGGCGACGATTTCAGCAGGACTTTGGTCTTGCTCGACATAGGCCTCGAGGATGCCGTCGAGAATGTCATACGGCGGCAGCGAGTCCTGGTCGGTCTGGTCGGGACGCAACTCCGCCGACGGCGCTCGCGTGATGATCCGCTCCGGAATCACGCGGCCCAGCCGGTTGCGGTGGCGGGACAATCGATACACGAGCGTCTTGCTGATGTCCTTCAGCACCGCGAATCCCCCCGCCATGTCGCCGTAGAGCGTCGCGTACCCGACCGCCATCTCGGACTTGTTGCCGGTGGTCAGCACGATCGACCCGAACTTGTTCGACAGCGCCATCAGCAGCGTGCCGCGAATCCGCGCCTGGATGTTCTCCTCCGCGGCGTCGACCGGACGATCCTCGAATTCGCGCGCCAGCGACGCCAGAAACGCCGAGAACATCGGCTCGATCGAGATCTCGTCGTAGCGGACGCCGACGATGCCCGCCATGGCGCGCGCGTCGTCGAGACTGATCGAAGCGTTGTATTGGGACGGCAGCATCAGCGCGCGCACGCGGTCCTTGCCCAGTGCGTCGACCGCCACGGCCAACGTCAGGGCGGAATCGATGCCGCCCGACAAACCGATCAGCGCACCGGGAAACCCGTTCTTCTGAACGTAATCGCGAACGCCCATCACCAGCGCCTGATAGACGTGCGCCTCGAGCTCTTCGTCGAGGCCGCCGCGGACGGGATGCGGACGCGCGCCGTCGAATTTCGCGAGTGCGACCGTCTCGTGCCACGCCGGGAGTTGTTGCACGACGGACCCGGTCGCGTCCACGATGAACGAGGCGCCGTCGAACACCAGCTCGTCCTGTCCGCCGACGCGGTTCACATAGACGATCGGCAGTCCGGTTTCGATCGCGCGCGCGCATACCTGATCGCGCCGTAGCATCTGCTGCCGCGTGTGATAAGGCGAGCCATTCGGCACGACGATGCATTGCGCGCCGGCCGCCTTGGCGCGTGCCGCCGGGCCGGGAAACCACACGTCCTCGCAAATGATCACGGCGCAGCGGACGCCGTCGACGTCGAACACGCAGGGTTCGGCGCCAGGTTCGAAATAGCGCTCCTCGACGAACACCGTGTAGTTCGGTAAGCATTCCTTGCGATAGACCGCCCGGACACCACCGTCGCGGATGACGGCCACCGCGTTGTGGCGCGTGCCGTTACGGACCTCCGGAAATCCGACGATCGCGGTGACGCCGCGCACCCGGGCCGCGAGCGCGTGGAGCTCGGCGGCGCACGCGTCGAGAAACGCCGGTCGCAACAGCAGGTCTTCGGGGGGATAGCCGCACAGGGACAGCTCGGGGGTGACGACCAGCGACGCCCCGGCCCGCCGACCGTCCTCGATGGCCTCGGCGAGGCGCTGCGCGTTGCCGGGGAGATCGCCGAGAACCTGGTTCAACTGCGCGATCGCGACCTGCATGCACAAAATCTTAGCATGGGGTCTCGGCTGCTCGGTTGTCAGGTTCCGATGGCGAGATCGCTTGAGCCCCGCGACCGATCGCGGCAGAATCATGGCATCCCGATGCGTGTCCCGATTCCCTTTTCGCCGCCGCCGTTGCCGGTTCCCTCGTCACCGATGATTCGGGACGACGTTGTGCTCGCGGACATTGCGCCTGCCGACTGGGACGGACTCGCCGCCGGCCATCCGCTTTTGTCGCACGCCTTTTTCGCGGCGCTGCACGACACCGGCTGCGCATCGCGCGAAACCGGCTGGCAACCGCGCTTCGTGACCGCATGGAAGGAAGGCGCGCTGGTGGGTGCGCTACCGTTGTATGCCAAGTCGCACAGCTACGGCGAATACGTCTTCGATTGGGGCTGGGCCGATGCGTATCGTCGGCATGGTCGGCGCTATTACCCGAAACTCGTCGCCGCAGTCCCATTCACCCCCGTGCCCGGGCCGCGCTTGCTCGCCACCGACGCACCGACGCGACGGGCGATGCTCGACGCCGCGCTCGCGCAAGTCGCGTCCGGCCGCTATTCGTCGCTGCACCTGCTGTTCCCCGACGACCAACAGGTACGCGAGTGCAGTTCGACCGGCATGATCACGCGGCGCGGCGTGCAATTTCACTGGACGAATTCGGCGTATGGCGCCTTCGACGATTTTCTCGGCGCGCTCACGCACGACAAGCGCAAAAAGATTCGCCAGGAGCGTCGCAAGCTCGCCGACACCGGGGTTACCTTCATCCGCAAGACCGGCAGCGAAATCTCCGCTGCCGACTGGAAGCTCTTCTATCGCTGCTATGAGGGCACGTACCGCGCGCATCATTCCACGCCGTACCTCACACCCGCCTTCTTCACCCGAATCGGCGAGACCATGCCGCAGCATCTGCTGCTGGTCGTGGGAATGCGCAGTGGAAAGGCGCTGTGCGCGGCCCTCGACGTCCACTCGGACGACACGATGTGGGGCCGCTATTGGGGCGCGACCGAGTACGTTCCCGGCCTGCATTTCGAGGCGTGCTATTACCAGGCAATCGAATTCTGCATCGAACGCGGCATCGGTCGCTTCGAAGGCGGGGCGCAGGGAACGCACAAGCTCGCGCGCGGGCTGTTGCCGGTGACGACGCATTCGCTGCATGCCATCGGCGATCGCGGGTTCGCCGAAGCGATCGCGGAATTCTGCGCCCGCGAGCGCGTGGACGTCGCCCACGCGGTTGACGAGCTGGAGGAATCGAGTCCGTTCCGCGAGGGCGGCAAGTAGGCGGGATGATGTCCGATCCGATTCTCTTCGAGCGCCTCGGCGGCGTCGCGACGCTGACGCTGAATCGTCCTGCCGCGCTCAACACCCTCGACTTCGCGATGATGGACACGCTGGTCGCGCATACGTCGGCCATCGCCGCCGACGATTCGCTCCGCGTGGTGGTGCTGCGCGGCAGCGGGCGGCACTTCATGGCCGGCGGCGACGTCGCGGCGTTCGAGCAACATCTCGAACTTGCGCCGGCGGCGCGGCGCGCGCTATTCCAGCGCGCTATCGAGGGCTTGCACGCCGCGATCGAAAACCTGCACCGGATGCCACATCCGGTCATCGCGCGCGTGCAAGGCGCGGCGGCCGGATTCGGATTGTCGCTCGTTTGCGCATGCGATCTCGCCGTCGCCGCCGACGATGCCTACTTCACCTCCGCCTACCGCCACCTCGGCCTGACGCCGGATGGCGGCGGCACGTGGGCGCTGCCGCGCATCGTCGGCCTCCGCAAGGCGATGGAAATCACTCTCCTATCCGAACGCTTCGACGCGCATGAAGCACTGCGGATTGGCGTCGTGAACAAGGTCGTAGCTGCGCCGGAGCTCGATACGGCCGTGAACGCGATCGTCGATTCCCTCGTGCATGGGCCCGTCGGCGCGTTACGCAACGCGAAGCGTCTGCTACGCGAATCGTGGGGCCGCTCGCTTTCCGCGCAGCTGCAGGCGGAAGCCGTGAGTTTTGCGCAATGCGCGGCCACCCCCGATTTTGTCGAGGGCGTGCGTGCGTTCACCGCCAAGCGTAAACCGCGTTTCGGCGATTAGACGCTCGCCTCGCTTCAGCTTTCGTCGTCGGGGGGCGGCGGCAATTCACCTTTGGGCGCCACGTTGCCGTTGATTTCGGCACGAGGCTTTTCGGGCCGCCGCGCGTGACGCGGAGGGAATCCGCCACCGGGCCCTTTGGGATGGGCGCCGAACGACGCGGCCTGGGCACGCGGACCGCTGCGATGTCGCGGCGCGCCCGGCGCATCGGCGCCGCGCGAGTACCCGCCGGGCTTCGTCATGCGCGTGGTCGCGAACGGAGACGCGTTGGCATTGCTTTGCGGTTGAATCTCGTCGAAGTTGCCGCTTTGCCGCGGCGGCTTGCGCTGCGCCGTTGCCGCGCCTTGTCCCTGCCCATTGCCCGCCATGGGCCCCATCGGCCCGGCGGGCCGCGGGCCACCCTTGCCGTGCGGCCGAAATCCTGGCTTACCGGACTTGAAATGCGGACGAGGACCCGACGATCCGGGGGGACGCGGGCCGGCTTCGCCGGGCGGCCTCGGATGCGAAGGTCCTTTGACGTGCGGATGCGCCGACGGCGGGCCATGCCGCCGTCCATCCTTGGGGCTTCCCCGCGATTCGTCGCGTTGATCGCGTCCTCGTCCCGGGGCACTTCCGCTACCGCGATTGCCAAGTCCCGCGCTTTCGAGCAGCGCGCCGACGGCCGCGGGCTCGAGCTCCATGACATCGCCGCGCTTCACCGATTTCGGCATCGCAACCGCGCCGTACCGGGTTCGGATCAGCCGGCTCACCATGACCGGGAGCGCCTCGAACAACCGCCGCACTTCGCGGTTGCGTCCTTCGCGCAACACGACGCGATACCAGTGATTGGATGCGTCCTCGTCGCCGCCGCCGTCCTCGACCACATCGCAACGCGCCGTGCCATCGTCGAGCTCGACGCCCGTCGTGAGTCTCTGCTGTTGCTCTTCCGTAAGACGGCCCATGACGCGGACGGCGTATTCGCGCTCGACCTCATAGCGCGGATGCATCAACCGGTTGGCAAGCTCGCCGGAATTCGTGAACAGCAACAACCCCTCGGTGTTGTAATCGAGCCGCCCGACGCTGATCCACTTGCCGTTGCCGATCGACGGAAGCTTTTCGAACACCGTCGTCCGGCCTTCGGGATCGTCGCGGGTGACGATCTCGCCCACCGGCTTGTGGTAGACGAGCACGCGCGCCCGCGGCTCCGCGAAGCGGACCTTCACAAGGTCGCCGTTGATGCGGACTTCGTCGCCGGGGCCCACCTTCTGCCCGATTTCAGCGGGCATGCGGTTCACGGTGATGCGTCCGGCGAGAATCAGTTCCTCCATGCCGCGGCGCGAGCCGAATCCGCACGCCGCCAACACCTTGTGCAGGCGCTGCGGCTCGCTGAAGATCTCGTCAGTGGAACGTTTGTGCTTCGGAGGCGGTAGGCTCTCCGCGATCCGCTGCAGCGCCAGGCTCGGCTGCTGCATCGGAGAGGAGCGGACTCGCGAGTGCGAGTGGCGCCTCGGCGGCCTTGGTGGGGGCATCAGGACTCTCCAGGAGGTGGGATGGATCGAGCTCGGCCAAAGGAGGCAGCTCCGCGAGGGAGCGCAGGCCGAGATCGTCGAGGAAGGTCTTCGTCGTCGCGTAAAGCGCCGGTCGTCCCGGCGTTTCGCGATGTCCGACGACCTCGACCCATTGCCGGTCTTCGAGCGTCTTCACGACGTTCGTCGACACGGCCACACCGCGGATGGCTTCGATATCACCGCGGGTAACGGGTTGCTGATAGGCGATGATCGCCAATGTTTCCATGACCGCGCGCGAGTAGCGCGGTGGTTTTTCGGGGGTCAGCCGGTCGAGAAACGATTGCATCTCGGCACGGCCCTGAAAGCGCCAGCCCGAGGCCACTTGAACCAGCTCGACCTTGCGGCCGTCCCAGTCCGCGCGCAATTCGTCCAGCACCCTGCACACGGTGTCGGGCTCGAGCGGCGGCTCGAACAGGCGCGTGAGTTGCGCGACCGGCACCGGTTCGCCCGCCACCAGCAATGCGGCTTCGAGGACGCGTTTGATTTCGGTCAGGTCAGACATGGTGGCTAGAGGGGCACCCACAAGCGGCTTATTCCGCGTCGGCGGCGAGCGCGAACGCTCGCTCGAGCTTGAGCTGGACGTGAATCGGCGCGTAGGCCTCCGCTTGAGCGATATCGATCAATTGTTCGCGCGAGAGTTCCAACACAGCAAGAAACGTGACCACGAGGTGCGGCAGGTCCGCGTGTTCCGAGAATAGCATCGTGAATTCGAGATAACGCGCCGGCTGCAGCATCTTCAAGAGCCGGCTCATCTCCGAGCGCACGGACAACTGCTCGCGCGTGACCAGATGATGCCGGTTGATCCGGGCGCGTTCAATCAAAAGCGCCCACGCGCCGCGCAAATCGTCGGGTTCGACGGCCGGCAGTCGCGCCGCTGCAACACGGTCGAACCAGACGCGGACCGTCGTGAAATCGCGCTCGGCGAGCGGCAGCGCGTCGATTTGCCGCGCCGACTCCCTCATCTGCTCGTATTGGAGCAGACGCCGCACCAGCTCGGCGCGCGGATCCTCCACTTCGACGCCGGGCGGCGCCGGCGGATTTTTTATTATTTTTAGGGAGTTGATCTAGATCAACACCGCGGCCATCAGCAGGTATTCCGCCGCCAGCTCGAGCTGCGTCCGTCGCATCATTTCGACATAACCCAGATACTGCCGCGTCAGTTCGGCCATCGGGATGTCGAGCACATTGATGTTCTGCCGCCGGATCAGATACAGCAAGAGATCGAGCGGCCCCTCGAACGACTCGAGAAAGACTTCCAACGCCTCCGGCGGAATGTAGAGGTCATGCGGCAGCTCGTTGACGGGCTCGCCGTAGACGCGCGCCAGCGGCTTCCCCGCCGGCGACGGATGCGCGAGGTCGAACACGACTTCACCACTAGTCATAGGCGAGCCCCATGGCCGCGCGGACGTCGCGCATCGTCTCTTCGGCCAGGTTGCGCGCGCGCTCGCAGCCGTCGGCGACGATGTTGCGGACCAATGTCGGATCGTCCAAATATTTTTGTGCCCGCTCCTGGATCGGTTTTTGTTCTCGGATGATCGCGTCGATCAGCGGCTGCTTGCATTCGAGGCAACCGATGCCGGCCGTCGTGCAGCCGGCGACGACCCAATCCTGGGTTTCCTTGCTGGAATAGATCTGATGCAGCGGCCAGACGGGACAAAGCTCGGGATTGCCGGGATCGGTGCGACGTACGCGCGCCGGATCGGTTTGCATCGTGCGGATCTTCTCCGTCACCACCGCCGGGTCTTCGCGCAAATCGATCGCGTTGCCGTACGACTTCGACATCTTCTGCCCGTCCAAGCCCGGCACGCGCGGCGATGCGGTCAACAACGGTTGCGGCTCCGGCAGTATCACGCGGCGCGACCCCTCGAGAAATCCGAACAGTCGCTCGCGGTCGCCCAGCGACATGTTCTGCGTGTCGTTCAACAGCGAGCGCGCCGACTCCAGCGCCTCGGTGTCGCCCTGTTCCTGAAACGCGGTGCGGAACTGGTTGTAGCGTTTGGCCTTTTTGCTGCCGAGCTTCTTGACCGCTGCTTTCGCCTTGTCCTCGAATCCGGGCTCGCGACCGTAGATGTGGTTGAATCGGCGCGCGAGCTCGCGCGTGACCTCGATATGCGAGACCTGGTCCTCGCCCACGGGCACCATATTGGCGCGATAGATGAGAATGTCGGCGCTCTGCATCACCGGATAGCCCAGAAAGCCGTAGTTCGACAGATCGCGATCGGCGAGCTTCTGTTGCTGCTCCTTGTAAGTCGGAACGCGTTCCAGCCAGCCGACCGGCGCGATCATGCCGAGCAACAGCGTCAGCTCGGCGTGCTCGGGCACCCGCGACTGGATAAAAATCGTCGCGCGCGTCGGATCGATGCCCGCGGCGAGCCAGTCGATGAACATCTCCCAGACGCTTTCCGAGATCGTTTCGGGCGTGTCGTAATGCGTCGTCAGCGCATGCCAATCGGCGGCGAAGAACAGGCACTCGTATTCTTCCTGCAACTTGATCCAGTTCTTGAGCGCGCCATGGTAATGGCCGATATGCATGCGACCCGTAGGACGCATGCCCGAAAGCACGCGATCAGCGAACATGAGCGGTAATGGTTGTTGTCGTGCAGTACGTCAAAGGCCGATGATCCTGCCGATCAGCGAAGCGGCGACACGGATCAGCGGCCGCATCAGGTCGTCCAGCAGGCCAAGCGCCAACAGCGCGAGCAGGATGAAAAACCCGTACGGCTCGAGGCGCGACAGCGTTTGCGACGCGCCGCTCGGCAGGAGTCCGGCGAGCACACGTCCGCCGTCCAGCGGCGGCAGCGGCAACAGATTCAACGCCATCAGCACCAGATTCACCTTGAAGCCTATGTCGGCCATCTCGAACAGCGCGGCGCTCGACCACGCACTTGTGGGCGCCGCCACGGCAAGCACGATCGCCCAGACGAGCGCCTGCAGAAAATTCGATCCCGGTCCGGCCGCGGCGACCCAGATCATGTCGCGCTTCGGTTCGCGCAGATTGCCGAAATTGACCGGCACCGGCTTCGCCCACCCGAACACGAACGGGGGCGACTTGTTGATCCACGCGAGCGTCAGCAATATCCCCGGAACCAGAATCGTCCCGACGGGGTCGATGTGCTTCAGCGGGTTGAGCGTGATGCGGCCCAACATCTCCGCAGTGCGATCGCCGAACAGCTTTGCCACGTAGCCGTGCGCGGCTTCGTGCAATGTGATCGCGAAGACCACCGGCACTGCCCAAAGCACGATGGTCTCGAGCGAAAAATCCATTAGCCTTCTATTTTACCTTAGTCGCCCGGCGCCCGCCCGGCCGGGACAAGTCCGAGCCGCGCGGGATCGCCGAGGCCCAGTCGCACGATCACCGGTGGCGTCTGTGCGAGGTCGATGACCGTGGTCGGCGTCGCCGGACACGGTCCGGCGTCGATCACCAGGTCGATGGCCGAGGCCAACGCCTCGTGAATCGCCGCTGCGTCGTTCAACGGCGCTTCCTGGCCGGGAAGAATCAACGTCGTCGAGAGAATCGGTGCCTCGAGCTCGGTCACCAGCGCCCGGGCCACCGGATGATCGGGGACGCGAATGCCGATCGTTCTGCGGCGTGGGTGTTGCAGCCTGCGCGGAACTTCGCGCGTGGCTGGCAGCAGGAACGTGAAAGCGCCCGGCGTTCCCCGGCGCACGATACCGAACTGCCAATTGTCGATCCGCGCGAAGTGGCCGACGTCGGCCAGATCGCGGCAAACGAGCGTCAAAAGGTGGCGCTCGTCAAGGCCCCGAATCGTTCGCACGCGGCGCGCGGCGGCCGCGTCGTCGAGACGACATCCGAGGGCATACGATGAATCGGTCGGATAGGCGATAACGCCGCCTTCACGCAGAATACCCGCCGCTTGGCGTATCAATCGCGGCTGCGGGTGCGTTGGATGCAGGGTCAGCAGTTGCGCCATCACAGGCCTGATCGATGCCTCGCCAGGGTCGAATCGCATTGTTTGGATATATAATAATGCTACATCTTAGCAGATAGGTTATATAGCGCCGTGAATCTGCAACAACTCAAATACTTGTGCGCGGTGGTCGATCATGGACTCAACGTTTCCGAAGCCGCGCTGGCGTTGTTTACCTCGCAGCCCGGCATCAGCAAGCAAATCCGGCAACTGGAGGACGAACTCGGCCTCCGGGTCTTTGTCCGGCAAGGCAAGCGGCTCGCGTCGCTGACGCCGGCCGGGGAGACCGTCGTCGCCACCGCGCGCCGGGCGCTGCGCGAAATCTCCAATATGAAGCGCGTTGCCGACGAGTTCCGCGCTGAAGACGTCGGCACACTGGCCATTGCCACGACGCATACGCAGGCGCGCTACGTCCTGCCAAAGGTGCTGACAGCGTTTGCCGCCAAGTTTCCGAAGGTGCGGCTCGTGCTGCACCAAGGCAATCCGATCCAGGTCGCCGAGCAGACGCAGGCCGGCGAGGCCGACCTCGGCATTGCAACCGAATCGCTTGCCGATTATCCCGACCTCGTGACATTACCGTGCTATCGCTGGAATCGCTGCGTGCTCGTGCGGAAGGGGCACCCGCTGACGAAAGCGAAGCCGCTGACGCTCGAAGCCCTCGCGCAGCATCCGATCGTCACCTACGATTTTGCCTTCACCGGCCGTACAGCGATCAACGCTGCATTCGCCGCCAAAGGTCTGGCACCGAATGTCGTGCTGACCGCGCTCGACTCCGACGTAATCAAGACCTATGTGGAGCTCGGCATGGGCGCCGGTATCGTCGCCCAAATGGCGTACGACCCACAAAAAGACCTGGCGTTCGATATGCTCGACGCCAGCCATCTTTTCGCCAGCTCCACGACTCGACTGGCGTTGCGACGCGGTGTGTTCCTGCGCGGATACACCTACCAGTTCATCACGTTGTTTGCGCCACAGTATGTGCGCGCCGCCGTCGACGCAGCGCTCAGTGGCAACGCCGTCGCCGATCAGCTGTGACCGCCGCTACGGCGGCGCCGCAAAGCCCGCGGGATCCGCCGGGACACGCGCCGCCCCGATCTTGGTCGGTCGCGGCGCTGCTTGCCGCGCTCGCGATGCTCGGACCGTTTGCGTCCGACATGTATCTGCCGGCGTTCCACGCCATAGGACAGGAATTTCTCGCGGCGCCGATCGCGGTTCAGCAAACACTCTCGACGTATCTATTCGCCTATGCGTTCATGATGCTGTGGCATGGCGTGCTGTCCGACGCACTCGGGCGGCGCCCGATCGTACTTTCCAGTCTCGCCCTTCACGCATTCGCCTCGCGCGGTAATGCGATCGCCGGCCACATCCAATCGCTATGGCCTTTTAGGACGCTGCAAGGTATTTCAGCCGGAGCGGGCCTCGTCGTCGGACGCGCCATCATCCGCGATCGCTATTACGGTCCCGAAGCGCAACGGTCAATGTCGCAAATCACGCTCGTATTGGCATCGCGCCGGCCCTGGCGCCGGTCGTCGGTCGCGTGCTGCTGAATACGCTTGGCTGGCGTTCTATTTTTGGACGATGCTGGTACTCGTTATCGCCGTTCTTGCGTGGGCGGCACGAAGCCTTCCGGAAACGCTTCCCAAAGCGCATCGGCGGCCGTTGCATCCGCACGTGCTATGGACAAATTATCGTCGGGTACTGCTAGCGCCCGATTTCCTGTTGCTTGCTGCGATTCCTACATTGAACTTCGCCGCGCTCCTTCTCTATATTGCTTCGGCGCCGACTGATCTGGTTGACCTTCTCGGCGTCACGACGTGGGGATTCGCGTGGCTTTTCATTCCCGCGATCAGCGGAATCATGGTAGGCGCGATGATTTCCGGGCGCCTCGCGGGCAGGAAGACGCTCAAACGGACCATTCGCCTCGGCTACGCGTTGATGTTCGTCGGCGCCGCGCTGAATATATTGGTCGCGGCGTTCGTCCCGCCGGGCGCTCCCCGGCATGTAATGCCCTGGTTCGTGTTCACAATGGGCACGAGCATCGTGATGCCGAGCCTTACGCTGATCCTGTTGGATTGTTTCCCACGATGCGCGGATTGGTGTCGTTGCTAGGGGGTTTCGTCCAGTTCACGTTTTCCGGCTTCAATGCCGGTACGATCGCGCCTGTTCTCGCGCCTTCGCTGGCTGGGTTGGCAATCGGAATGGCGGGATTTACTGTGGCAAGCTTTGCGTTAAGGCTGGTTTATCAGCGGC
>CATPAO010000266.1 GCA_955652025.1 Casimicrobiaceae bacterium | reverse complement strand
GGATCGCGATCTGATAATAGCGGACGTCGTATTTCATCCGCGCGTCCTGGAACGCCTCGAAGCCGCTTTCGTAAGGCGACAATTTCTGCGGGTCGGGACGGCTCGGCGACACGAACGTGCCCACGGTCAGCATAAGCACTCCGATGCCGAGACCAAAGGCGATGAACAACAGGATGGGAAAATACTGTTCGAGCATGTGAGTCGCTGCGTGCGGCGCTAGTGCCCCGCAATAATACGTCCGCCTCTCTATCGATGGTGCCGACGGGGAGACTCGAACTCCCACGGCTTACGCCACTGCCCCCTCAAGACAGCGTGTCTACCAATTTCACCACGTCGGCACGTTGTTACCTCGGTAGCTACTTCGGTACCTCTCCGCCTTTCGCCGGCGCCCCGCTTGCCGGAGCGGCACCCGTCGCCGGCGCGGGCGCCGGAACGTCGTTGAGCCCGGCATTCGGGACCGGAGCCGACGACGGGACGTCGGGCGTCTTCGGCGCGGGAACGACCCGCTCGATCGTGCCCTGCTCCATCACGCCTTGCGGCTTGCCGTGCAACGTGCCGAAAAAGGTCAGCCCGACGCTGGTGAGGAAGAACATCGTGGCGAGGATCGCCGTCGTGCGCGAAAGAAAGTTGGCGGAGCCCGCGGCGCCAAACAAGCTGCCCGACGACCCGCTGCCGAACGCAGCGCCCATGTCCGCGCCCTTGCCGTGCTGCATCAGCACGAAGCCGCACAACGCCGCCGCGACGAGCAAATGCCCGACCAGCAATACCGATTCCATCCAGTTCATCGACTGCTCCAACCTTTCGCATGCCCGTTAGGCATGTGCAATTGCCAGAAATTCCTCGGCGGAAAGAGACGCGCCGCCCACCAGTCCGCCGTCCACGTCGGGCTTCGCGAACAGCGCCGCCGCGTTGCCGGCCTTGACACTCCCGCCGTAGAGCACCGGCACGTTCGCCGCGTTTGCAGTCGCCAGCACCCCGCGAAGCGTTGCGTGCACGTCCTGCGCCGCTTCGGGCGACGCCGTCCGCCCCGTACCAATTGCCCACACCGGCTCGTAGGCAAGCACGATTTCCGTCGTTGCCGCGCCCAGCACCTCGACCACCGCGCCGAGCTGACGCAGGACCACGGCATTGGTCGCGCCCGCCTCGCGCTCCGCCAGCGTCTCGCCGACGCACACGACCGGTGTGACTCCGGCGTCCCGCGCCGCCTTCGCCTTGGCCGCAACCTCGGCGTCGGTCTCGCCGTGAAGTTGCCTTCGCTCCGAATGGCCAACCAGCGCGTATCGGCATCCGAACTCGGCCAGCATCGTTGCCGCGACCTCGCCGGTATACGCGCCGGGCGCGTGCGCGCTCACGTCCTGCGCGCCCCACGCGATCGGCGAACCGGACAACGCCGCCTGCGCCTGTCCGAGATAGGGGTACGGGACGCAGACCGCAAGCAAGCACCCCGCCGTGGGATGCCAGCCGCTGACCAGACGATCGAGCAAACGCGCGTTCACCGCGAGCCCGCCGTTCATTTTCCAATTGCCGACGACGAGCTTTCCGCGCATCCGTTATCCATCTGCCGGGCGCCCGCCCTGCGCCAAAATGGCGCTTCGGCAGCGCGTCCGCCAAAACCTATGGATTTTACCGCGCCGCACCAGAGGGGGTCAACGCGCGGCGTCAGGGAAGGGAAAGCCGGCGGCGAACGTAACCGGCAAGCATCTCCGTTAGACGCCGCAGGTCGGCTTCGAGCTTGCCGTATCCCGCGTTCGGCGCGAACGTTTGCTCGTCCATGTAGAGACCGCGCTTGATCTCGACTTGCAAGCTGTGGCGATGCTCCGCCGGCCGGCCGTAACGGCGCACGATTTCGACGCCCTTGTAGGGGTCGTTGATGGCGACCGAATAGCCGAGCGCGCCAACGGCATCGGCCACGAAGCGCGTGAACGGTTCCTCACAGGTCGTGCGGTCGCGATCCCCGAGCACGAAGTCGGCGCGCTCGCAGCCAGGATCGTCGGACAAGGCGTCGCCGACCGAAGGCATCGAATGACAGTTGATGTGCCAGACGGCACCAAATGCGCGGTGGCGCGCATCGACCAATAGCGTCAGTGCTTCGTGATAGGGCGCGTAGTAGCGGTCGATCCGCGCGAGCAACTCGGCCGCGCGGAGCTTGTGCGCGTAGATCGGCATTCCGTCGCGCGCCAAACGCCACACCAACCCGATCCCTTGCTCCGTCTTGCGGGTCGGCACGATCGGCTCGCGCCACGCGTCGGCGAGCAGTTCCGGATCGATGTCCGCCAGGCTGCGGTTCGGATCGATGTAGGCGCGCGGGAATTCGGCTTCGATCAGCGTCGCGCCCACGCTGGGCACGTGCGCCCACAACCGCGCGACGTGCGTGTCCTCGGCCTGACGAATGACCTCGCGCGGTGGCAGATGATCGAAGTCGTCCGGGTAACGCTCGCCCGAATGCGGCGAATCGAATACCAGCGGAATCGGCGCACCTATCGGATCGTGTTTTTGTACAACACCGTTCACGGCGCCGCCATCGTGTTCAGATGGCATGCGGAAAGGTGCCGTGTCGAGATTTCGATCAACGCCGGCGCCGTTTCGCGACACACCGGCATCGCATGCGGGCAGCGCGGATGAAAGTGGCACCCGGTCGGCGGATGCAGCGGCGACGGAATCTCGCCCTTGATCGGCGCGTACACGCGCTTCTTGGGCTCGATCCGGCCGACCTCGGCGAGCAGCGCCTGCGTATACGGATGATTGGGGCGATTGAAAAGCTTCGCCGCCGGCGCGCTTTCGACGACTCGCCCAAGATACATGACGACGACGCGATCGGCGATGTACTGGACGACGCCGAGGTCGTGACTGATGAACAGGTAAGTGAGATCGAGCGCCGCCTTCAAATCCATGAACAGATTCAGCACCTGCGCCTGGATCGAAACGTCGAGCGCCGCCACCGATTCGTCGCAGACCAAAAACTCCGGCTTGACGGCGAGCGCGCGCGCGATGCCGATCCGCGCCCGCTGCCCGCCCGAGAATTGATGCGGGTAGCGACGCATCAACGTTGGGTCGAGCCCGACCTTGTTGAGCATCACGCCGACGTACTCGACCTGCTGCTTCGCCGTAATGAGGCGATGAACGACCGGCGCCTCGCCGACGATGTCGACGACGCGCATCCGCGGATTGAGCGACGCATACGGATCCTGGAAGATCATTTGCATCTTGAGCTGCGCCTTGCGCGTCCCGGCGGCACCCTGCCCGCCGAGCGACGTTCCGCGCCAATAGCGCTCGCCTTGCGACGGTACCAGCAGGCCAACGGCGAGGCGGCCGAGCGTGGACTTGCCGCAGCCGGATTCGCCGACGAGACCCAGAACCTCGCCCTGCGCGACGCGCAAATCGACATTGTCGACCGCATGGACGACTTCCTCCTCCATGCGCGCGCCGAACTTGTTGCTGATTTTTGCCGCGAGGTCGAGCGGCTTGGCGAATCGTTTCGATACGTGTTGCAGCTCGAGGAGCGGCGGCTCGTTGCCAATGGTGGTGCGTGCGACCATGGTTACCAGGGATGGAAGCAGCGCACCGATTGCCGCGTCGGCGCGAGCATGCGCATCTCCGGGCTCCGTGCGCAGTCCGGCATCGCGCGCGGGCAGCGTTCGCGAAACGGACATCCGGGCGGTAGATCGAGCAGCGACGGCGTCATACCGGGAATCTGCTTCAGCCGCGCGCCGCGGACGTTGTTCGACGGCACCGAATCCAAAAGCCCCCGGGTGTAAGGGTGGCGCGGGCGGCCCAGCACCTCCTCCGCCGTGCCCTGCTCGACGATGCGGCCGGCGTACATGACGCTGACGCGATCGGCGAGTCCGGCGATCACCGATAGATCGTGCGTAATCCAGATGAGCGCGGTACCGGTTTCGCGCGTCAGCTTTTGCATCTCGTAGAGGATCTGGCCCTGGATCGTCACGTCGAGCGCCGTCGTCGGCTCGTCGGCGATGATGAGGTCGGGACGATTCAGGAGCGCGATGGCGATCGCCACCCGCTGCCGCATGCCGCCCGAGAACTGGTGCGGGTAGGCGGCGAGCCGCTCGTCCGGCGACGGTATGCCGACTTTCGACAGCGCCTCGCGGGCGCGCGCCCTCGCGACGTCCTGGCTGACTTTCGCGTGCGCGACGATCGCCTCGATCATCTGCACGTCGATGCGCAGCACGGGGTTCAGCGTCATCATCGGGTCCTGGAAAATCATCGCCACCCGATTGCCGCGCATCTGCCGCAACTGCTCGGCCGACAGCGCGCGCAGATCGACGCCGTCCAGGACGATCTTGCCCTCGACAATACGTCCGGGCGGGTCGATCAGGCCCATCAGCGAATACCCGGTCATCGACTTGCCGCAGCCCGATTCGCCGACCAGGCCCATCACTTCGCCGCGATCGACCGAGAACGACACGTCGTCCACCGCTTTCACAACGCCCGCCTTGGTGAAGAAATGCGTGCGCAGTCCTTCGACGCTTAGGACAGGTTCAGCCATGGCCGAACTGTCCGCACGATGCTCGTTTGGTTCCGCCGTCCTCCGCGCCGCCGCCGCCGGGCCGCCGCAAGGCGGCGGCGGAAATCCACCCCCGCGCAAAGTATCGTGCGAGTGGAACGAGCGAAACTTTGCGCGGAATGCTCACCTTTGCAGCCGGGGATTGAGCACGTCGCGCAACTGATCCGCGACGAGATTGATGCTGACGATCGTGACGAGAAGCGCCAAGCCCGGGAAGAAGCTGATCCAGTATTTCCCCGACAACATATATTGGTAGCCGTTGGCGATCAGCAAGCCGAGCGACGGCTCGGTGATCGGCAGTCCCAGTCCCAGAAACGACAGCGTCGCTTCGAGCGCGATCGCCGCTGCAACCTGCACCGTCGCGATGACGATCATCGGCGGCAGACAGTTTGGCAGCAGATGACGGAACACGATATGCGACGGCGGCAATGCCAGGCAGCGCGCCGCTTCCATGTACTCCTTGCGCTTCTCGACGAGTGCAGCGCTCCGCACGGTACGCGCGTAATACGCCCACTGGACGGTCACCAGCGCGGCGATCACTTTGCCGGTGCCTTGTCCCAACACCGCGATCAGGATCAGCGCGATGAGAATGGCGGGAAACGACAGCTGAATATCGACAATCCGCATGATCAACGACTCGGTCCGACCGCCGAAATACGCAGCGCCGAGCCCCATCGAGAGTCCGATCAGAAGCGCGAGCACCGTAGCGATTACGCCCACCGACAGCGAGATGCGAAGGCCGTAGAAGATCGCGGACAACATGTCGCGACCCTGGTCGTCGGTGCCGAGCCAATACGTGCCGCCGCTCGGTGCCTTCGACCCCGGCTCGAGCCGCCCGTCCATTACGTCGAGCTGGGCAAGGTCGTAGGGATTCTGCGGCGAGATGAGCGGCGCCAATATCGCCACCAGGATCACGACCCCGAGAAGCACCAAGCCAAAGATGGCCACCGGATTGGCGACGAAGTCACTCGCGACGCGCGCCATCGGCGATTGCACGCGGCGCTTCGGCGCGACAATCGGTTCCGTGGCGTCGACGATCGTGCTCATCCCTTGGAGTCCGTAATTCGCACGCGCGGATCGAGCGTGGAATACAGCACGTCGACCGCCAAATTGATCACGATGAAGATCGTGACGATGACGAGCAGGTAGGCGACGATGACCGGTCGGTCAAGCAAATTGAGCGAATCGATCAGGAGCTTACCCATGCCCGGCCACGCGAAGACGCTCTCGGTGACGATCGCGAACGCGATCAGCGCGCCAAATTGCAACCCGATGACGGTCACGATCGGAATCAGGATATTGCGCAGCACGTGGACGCCGACGATCCGGCCATTGGTGAGGCCTTTCGCGCGGGCGAATTTCACGTAGTCCTGCAGGAGCGCCTCATGCGTGCCGGCGCGCGTGAGGCGGATCAGCAGCGCCACGTTGAACAGCGCGAGATTCGTCGCCGGCATGATCAGATGCCGCCATCCCTCGATCGACAGGAACGACACCGGAATCACGCCGAACAGGTCGACGGTCGGGCCGCGGCCGTTGGACGGCAGCCAGCCCAGCATCACCGAGAACACCATGATCAGCATCAGCCCGACCCAGAACGTCGGCAGCGAGAACCCCAGGATCGAGCCCGCCATGATCGACCGCCCGGCAACGCCGTTGGGCCGCAGTCCCGCCCACAGTCCGAGCGGAATACCGATGATCACGGCGATCAGCATCGCGGCCAGCGCAAGCTCCAGCGTCGCCGGCATTCGCTCGAAGACCAGACGAAGCGCCGGGGTCGAGTGGACGAACGAACGCCCGAGGTCGCCGTGGAGCGCGCCCCACAAAAAGCTCACGTACTGCTGGGGCAAGCTCTTGTCCAATCCAAGCGCGGCGATCGCGCGCTCGCGGTCGATCTGGTCGGCCTGCGGATTGATCAGGATGTCGACCGGATTGCCGACCGCGTAGACGCCGACGAACACCAGCAGCGACATGACGAGCAACACGACGATGCTTTGCATGCTGCGGCGGATGATATAAACAAGCACGGCCGAAAGTGCAACCCTACTTTCGGCCGCAACATTTCACCCGCGAATCGCCGGCAAGGCCGGTCGATTCGCGGCGGCGGCACGAGGCTCGCGCCCGAGCGCGCAACCTCCGATTCGCGACACTCATAACGCCGGCTTGAACTGGAACGCCAATGTGTACTCGTCGGTGCGCGGCGTATACGAAACGCCCTTGCGCGTCGCCCACATCGTGAACTGGAAATGGATCGGCATGATCCCCAAATCCGACATCGCGAGCTCGGTGGCCCGTTGCAGCATCACTCTGCGATTTTCGTCGTCGACCTGCTGCAGTGCCTGCTCGATCAGATAATCGACCTTGGGGTTGCTGTAGCGGCCCCAATTCACCGCGCCGAGGCCCTTCTGCGTGTTGTAGGTCGCGATCAGCGAGCGGAGCGGCGAGCTCGCCTCACCGGTCGACGCGCCCCACCCGACCATCTCGAAGCTGAACTCCTGCTTCGACGCACGGCTCGAGTACGGACCCATCGGCGCGGTCTCCACCTTCGAAACGATGCCGACGCGCGTCAGCATTTGCGCGACCGCTTGCACGATCTTCTCGTCATTGACGTAACGGCCCGACGGTCCGTGGATCGTCAGGTGGAACCCCTTCGGATAGCCGGCCTCTGCGAGCAGCTTCTTCGCGCCGTCGGGGTCGTAAACCTCGGGTTTCATCGTTGGCACGTACCCGAACAAGTGCGTGGACACGAGTTGCCCCGACGGCACCGCCTGCCCCTCCATCACTTTGTCGGCGATCGCCTGGCGATTGATCGCCTTCGAAATCGCCCGTCGGACGCGCACGTCCAGCAGCGGATTTTTGGCCATCGGCTTGCCGTCGTTGTCGGCGATGAACGGGCTCACCCGTTCCAGATGATCGAAATTGAAATAGATGACGCGGTGCGAGATCTTGGAAGTGACGATGAACTTCGGGTCGGATTTGATCCGCGCGAAATCCGCCGTCGGCGGTTGCTCGATCGCGTCGACGTCGCCCGACAGGAGCGCCGCCACGCGCGCCGGCTCGTTCTTGATGATCTTGAATGTCACCTTTTGCCATGCCGCCTTCTCGCCCCAATAGTTGTCGTTTCGCGCGAGCTCGACGCGGTCGCCGTTGACATAGCGGATGAGCTTGAAGCGGCCGCTGCCGATCGCCGCCTTGCCGCTGTTGAAATCCTCGGTCGAGGCGCCGGTCGCAACCTTTTTCGACACAATGTAGATCGTGGACAGATCGTTGGGCGCAAGCGGATAAGGCACCGCATACTTGAAGCGGATCGTGTACGGATCGACGATTTCCTTGCCGACGATCGCCTTCGTGTACGCGGTGAACAAGCCCGGGCTGTTCGCGATCGTCGGCACGCGATCGATCGAGAATGCAACGTCCTCGGCGGTCAACTCGCTGCCGTCGTGGAACTTGACCCCCTTGCGCAGCTTGAACTCCCACGTCTTGTCATCGATCGCCTTCCACGACGTGGCGAGACCGGGAATCATTTTCGAGTCCGGGTCCATTTGCACGAGCTTGTCGAAGATGTGCTCGGCGATGTTGTTGTTCGGAAACAGGTTGAAGAAATGCGGATCGATCGACGTGACGTCGGCGGCGACGGCGATCTTCAACTCCTGCGCCGCGGCCGGGAGCGCCAGCGCGGCGAGCGACAACAGCGCTGCGGCGGCGAAGCGCAACGATTTACCTAGGGGATTCATGGAATTCCTCGGACCGATGAGTTACGGATAAACCACGGCCGGCGTCTGGCGCGAAGCCGATCGCTCGGGAAGATGACAGCGCACACTATCGCAGCTCCCGCGATGCGTCAAAGCCGCGGGAGGATCGCACCTGGCCGGTGCGCCGCGCGCCGCGTCGGTGCGCCCCCGCTAGATCACCTTCACGCGAATGTCGGGCAGGCCGTCGATATGCGCGTCCATGATGTCGCCGGGCACGACCGGTCCGACGTTTTCCGGCGTGCCGGAATAAATGATGTCGCCGGGCGCAAGCTCGAACGCGTCCGACAATCGGCTGATTTGCTCCGCCACCGACCAGATCATCTGGTTCAGGTTCGCGTTCTGCTTGATCTGTCCGTTCACCTTGAGCCAGATCGCGCCTTCCTTGAGGTGTCCGACTTTGGCGACGGGTTGCAACGGCCCGAGCGGCGCCGAATGGTCGAAGCTCTTGCCGATCTCCCACGGCTTCTTCTCGTCACCCATCGCGCGTTGCAGGTCGCGGCGCGTCATGTCGAGCCCGACCGTGTACGCGTAGACCATCTCGAGCGCGCGGTCGACCGCAACGTTGCGTCCGCCCTTCGCGAGCGCGGCGACGAGCTCCACCTCGTAGTGGTAATTCTTCGTGAGCGGCGGATACGGGTGATCGATCGTCTGGCCGAGCGGGACGATTTGCACGGCGTCCGTCGGTTTCTGGAAAAAGAACGGCGGCTCGCGCGTCGGGTCGGAACCCATTTCGCGCGCGTGCGCCGCGTAGTTGCGGCCGATGCAGTAGATGCGCCGCACCGGAAACAACTCGGCGCCGCCGGCGACGGGGATGAACGTTTCTGGAACGTTGAAGGGCGTGCGGGGCGTCATGGTCGTGTCGGCGGCAGTCGCGGGCGCGGCGACGCTGCCGGCCGCGAGCGCGCCGGCCGCTTGCAGCAATTCCCGGCGTTTGTTGGTGGGCATGTGTCCTCTTTTTCGCTTGCGAAGCGACGTTGTTTGCGGCGGCCGGCGCTAAGGCCGGTCTCGGCAATCCGGCAGGTGCCCGGTCACGATCGCATCAAGCGAAGCATAATACTTATCGTCCAGGTCGCGGTCGCGCGCGGCCACCTTACGGGCGTCGGCCGCGGCGAGCGGCGAGCCCGTTCGTGACCATGCCTGCGCGTCAGCCAGCACATCCATTTCATAGCGAAACAACGTCCGCGGCCGGCCGTTGGCGTACCACGACCGGGTGACGTCGTTCCGCCTTCCCGCGGCGAATCCGGCCTGAAGCTTGGGCTGCGGTTCCCGCGCCGCCCGCGACGTCGCGTACCAGAGCGACAGCGTGCCGTTCTTCCGGTCGTCTTCGTACGGGACATGCGCGATACGCGCGCCGCTGCGGGTCCAGTAGATGAACGATCCGGTTCGCATGCCGCGATTGAACGCGCCTACAACGCGAAGGTCTCCGTCCTGCGCCCGCAATTCGTACGCGCCGTGGGGCAGTCCATCGCGGCACGCGACGATCGCGTGCAGGTCTTGCGCCGCGGTGAGTCCCGCCGCGGCCGCAGTCAAAGCAAGAATGCCGAAGCGAGCGATCAGCGCGCGCGCTTGTCCCACCATGCCGACAGCTCGCCGACGATGCCGCGGCGAAACGCGAGAACGCAGACAACAAAAATGAACCCGGTGATCACCGTCACCCATTGCCCGAAGCCCGACAGGTAGTTTTCAAGCCCAGTGATCACGAACGCGCCGACGACCGGACCGAAGATTGTGCCCATGCCGCCCAGGAGCGTCATCAACACGACTTCGCCCGACATCGTCCAATGGACGTCGGTGAGCGACGCCAACTGGAACACGATCGCCTTCGTGGCGCCGGCCAGTCCCGCCAGCGTTGCCGAAAGCACGAACGCGAGCACCTTGTAGCGATCGGCGTCGTAGCCCAACGAAATCGCCCGCGGCTCGTTTTCCCGGATCGCCTTCAGCACCTGACCGAATGGCGAGTGCACGGTGCGATAGATGAGCAGAAATCCCAGCAAAAATACCGCCAGCACGAAATAATAGATGACCAGCGGACGGTTCAAATCGAACAAGCCGAACAGCATCCCGCGCGGCACCGACTGAATGCCGTCCTCGCCATGCGTGAACGGCGCTTGCAGGCAGAAGAAAAACACCATCTGCGCGAGCGCGAGCGTGATCATCGCGAAGTAGATCCCCTGACGCCGGATCGCCACTGCGCCGACGACGATCCCGAGCAACGCGGCGACCGCGGTCCCGAACAGGATCGCGAACTCGGGCGCGAAGCCCCATTCCTTCGCCGCGTGCGCGGAGGCGTAGCCGGCCATGCCGAGGAACATCGCGTGGCCGAACGACAGCAGACCGCCGTACCCGAGCAGCAGGTTGAACGCGCAGGCGAACAGCGCGAAGCACAGCGCCTTCATCAGGAACACCGGATAGAAACCCAGCAGAGGCGCTATGGCGAATATCGCCGCCATCGCGCCGATCGCGTAGAGCTCGCGGCGCGGGCGCGCGGGTGTCGAGAGTTCGTTCCCGGCCATCGGCTAGTGCTCGCGTCCGAACAGGCCGGCGGGCTTGACCAGCAGCACCAGCACCATAATGACGAAGATCACGGTGTTCGACGCCTCGGGATAGAAGTATTT
>CATPAO010000265.1 GCA_955652025.1 Casimicrobiaceae bacterium | reverse complement strand
GACTTCGTCGCGCAGATCGATCTGCGCCAGAAGTGCCAGCGATTCCGCGAGCGCCGCCGGCGACGGATCGCCGCGCGCGAACAATTCATGCCGCAGCCGCGCAAGCGTTTCGCGTCCCTGCTCGCTCCCTTGCACCTGCAGCGTCAGAAACCGCTGCAACGTCAGCTTGTACGCGACGGTGAGCTCGTCGCCGAATTTCGCGAGCGTCGCCGCGGTCATCGCGTGCGGCCAGCCGTCGCGCACAACGAACGACGGAGTCGTGCAGACCAATGCGAGCGTCGCGATGCGCGCCGGTTGCGACGCCGCCCAGTGCAACGCGATCGCGCCGCCCATCGACCAGCCCAGAATAGTGAGCGGCGCCGGCTCATTCGCGAGGGCCTCCGTCAACAACGCCACGATGCCGTCGAGCGAGAGCGGAGTGAGCGGCGGCGAGTGGCCGTGGCCGGGCAGGTCTGCCACGTGCACGCGATGACGCAAAGCGAGCGCGGGCAGAATGGGTGCGAACAGCCCGCCGTGCAGAGCGAACCCGTGCAGCAACAGCAGCGGCGGGCCCGTGCCGACCGATTCGACATGGATACGCGGCGGGTTCGCCGTCACCGCGACACCTCCGCCGCGACATCGGCCAGCGCGGCAAGCAGTCGATCGACGTCGGCATCGGTGTGCGCGGCCGACAACGAAACGCGAAGCCGCGCCGTGCCTTTGGGAACGGTCGGCGGACGAATCGCCGGGACCCAGATTCCGCGCGCGAATAACGATTCGCTCAACTCGACCGCGGCGGTGGACGCGCCGACGATGACCGGCTGGATCGGCGACGGCGACGGTGGGAGCGTCCATGGCAACACTTGTGCGCCGGCGCGGAAGCGCTCGATCAGTGCGGTGAGTCGCGAACGACGCGCCGCGTCGTCGCGGATGATTGCCAGCGACACAGCGAGCGCATGCGCGAGCGCCGGCGGCGCGGCGGTCGTGTAGATGTACGGACGCGCCGTCTGGAGCAAGGTTTCGATGACGATCGGATGCGCAGCGACGAATGCGCCGGCGACACCGGCGGCCTTGCCGAGCGTGCCCATATACACGATCCGATCCGACGCGAGACCGAAATGCGCGAGGCTGCCGCGGCCTTCGCCCAGCACGCCGAATCCGTGCGCATCGTCGACGACGAGCAGCGCGTCGAACGCAAGGGCGAGCTCCAGCAATCGCGGCAACGGTGCCAAGTCGCCGTCCATGCTGAACACGGCGTCGGTCGCGATCAGCTTGCGCCGCGCACGCGACGCCGCGAGTCGTGCTTCAAGCGCCGCAACGTCTTCCCCGCGATAGCGGACCAAGTCGGCGCGCGCGAGCAACGCGCCGTCATTGAGGCATGCGTGATTGCGGCGGTCGGCGAAGATTGCGCTGTCGCGTCCGGCGAGCGCGGACAGGATCGCCAGGTTGGCGAGATAGCCGGTGGAGAACGTCAGCGCGCGAGCGTTGTCGCAGGGGCGGACGAACGACGCCAACGCGCGCTCGAGTTCCTCGTGTGGCGCGAAATGCCCGCAAATGAGATGCGACGCGCCGGCGCCGGCGCCCCAGCGCGCCGCGCCCTCCGCAAGCGCCGCCGCCACGCGCAGATCGCCGGCAAGCCCCAGGTAGTCGTTGCTCGCGAACGACAGCAGGTCGAGGCCGTCGACCCGCACGCGCGGCCCGGCGGCGCTCTCGAGCGTTCGGCGGACGCGATAGAGGCCGCTCGCACGCCGTTTCTCGAGCGCGGATCCGAGCTGGTCGATCAGCGAGGGCGCCATCGCGGCGCGGGCGGACGTGGACGCGCCCGTCACATCGGCGCCATACCCAATTCGGAGAGCAGCGCCTGATCGGCCTCGACATCCGGATTGCCGGTCGTCAAGAGCTTGTCACCGTAGAAGATTGAGTTCGCGCCGGCGATAAAACACAGCGCCTGGACGGCGTCCGACAGCTCGCGCCGTCCCGCGGACAACCGCACCATCGCCGTCGGCATCGTGATCCGCGTCACCGCGATCGTGCGGACGAACTCCAGCGGATCGAGTGCGCTCGCCCCGTGAAAGCGGGCGTGGAGCGGCGTGCCCTCGACCTGGACCAGATGGTTGATCGGCACCGATTCGGGATGGGGATCGAGGCTCGCGAGCTGCGCGATCAGGCCGGCGCGCTGCCGGCGCGTTTCGCCCATGCCGACGATGCCGCCGCAGCACACCGCGATGCCGGCGTCGCGCACGCGCGCCAGCGTGTCGAGCCTGTCCTGGTAGACGCGCGTCGACACGATATCGCCGTAGAACTCGGGCGCAGTATCGAGATTGTGATTGTAGAAATCGAGGCCGGCCGCCTTGAGCGTCGCGGCGTGGCCGTCCTTGAGCATGCCGAGCGTGCAGCAGGTCTCGAGCCCTTCCGCCTTGACCGCACGGACCAAGTCCGCGACGCGCTCGATCTCGCGATCCTTCGGTCCGCGCCACGCCGCGCCCATGCAAAAGCGTGTGGCGCCGGCGGCTTTCGCGGCGCGCGCCGCCGCGATCACCGTATCGACGTCGAGCAGTGCCTCGTTTGCCACGCCCGTGTGATAGCGGGCGGCCTGCGGACAATATCCGCAATCCTCCGGGCAGCCGCCGGTCTTGATCGACAGCAGCGTCGACAGTTGGACGCGATTCGGCGCGTGATGCGCGCGATGGACTTCCTGCGCACGAAAGATGAGGTCGGCGAACGGCAACTCAAACAGGGCGAGGACGGCGTCGACGATCGGACGGGGGGACGCCGCGGCATCCGCGGCGGCGAGGAGGGAATCTTGGCTTGCGTAAAGAGTCATCAAAAAAAACCTAGACGTTTGTCCGATGGCGGAGCGCACGATGCCCGCCCTATGCTGCTTCCCGGGGCAATCGGAGCGGGCACGCCATGCGATCGATCGAATTACGTCCGGACGCGCAACAGGCAATCGAGTGTCAGGGAGGGGCGATGGAGTTGTCAAATTTTTCGGCGCGCGAATTTGACAGCGGATGGGTCGGGCGTCCATTTTCAGTGGCTCTGCGAAGCTTTATCGACACCGGCGTTCGATTCGACCGCCGCGCATTGCGGCAATCCTGCACGCTATGCGCCGCGCCGTCAGGCGAGGTCTTGCTGTGCATGCACGCGCGCGCTGCCGCGGTCCGCCGTCTTGGCGTACTGCCGCCGGACGCGATCGTCGCGCTGCCGCTTGCGCCCCGCGCCAGCGGCAGCGGGGTTCAATCAGGCGCACGAGATCGCGTGGCACGTGGCGCGCCGATCGGCGTTCCGCGGGTGCGCGGCCTCGTGCGCGTACGCGAGGCCGCACCACAGGCCGGGTTGTCGCTCGAGAAACGCGCCCGAAACATGAAAAACGTGTTCGTCGCCAACGGCGCGATCGCCGGGCGTCATATCGCGATCGTCGACGATGTGATGACGACCGGCGCCACGCTCGCCGCCGCGGACGTGCGGCCCGCGTCGATGCGTGGGTCGTCGCACGGACGCCCGCGCCGGGACAGACGCGTATGCGATACCCGCCACTAGGTACGCGCCGCTTGCCTTGGGGCACGAAGCGAGGCTACCGTTCCCCTTCCCATGCGGCGCAGGAAGGCCGCTTTCGGAGCGTGCATGTTCGCCGTCGTCCTGGTCCATCCGGAAATTCCGCCCAACACCGGCAACGTGATCCGGCTGACCGCCAACACGGCGACCGAGTTGCATCTGGTGGAACCGCTCGGCTTCCGCATGGACGACCGCGAGTTGAAACGCGCCGGACTCGACTACCACGAATACGCGCGCGTGACGGTACACGGCGATTTCAGAGCGTGCCGCCGGGCGCTAGACGCCGGCGGCGAACGACGCTATTTCGCGTTCACGACGGCGTCGTCGCGCTCGTCGTTCGACGTCTCGTTCGCGCCCGGCGACGTGCTCGTGTTCGGCTGCGAAACGGCCGGGCTGCCCGCGGACGTGCTTGCGGAGTTCGCGCCTGAGGCACAGTTGCGCATCCCGATGCGCGCGGGCGTGCGCAGCCTCAACCTGTCGAACGCGGTCGCCGTCGCCGTCTACGAGGCGTGGCGGCAGCAGCGATTTGGCGGCGGCGCCTGACGCCCCGCAACGTCCTCGCAACGGTGCACGGCCCTTCGCTTCTGCGTGCGGGCCCGGGCTACTGTCCCACGGTCTTCGTCGAATCGACCATGCCGAGTGCAAGCATCAGAAAGCGCAGCTCGTAGTCGCGGTCGACCACCCGTTGCTGGTTGGTCTTGCCGGTGCCATGCCCGCTGTCGAAATCCATGTACAGCAGGAACGGCGACACCTGTCCCGGATTGTTCTGCACGGCGGCGACGAACTTCTTCGCATGCAGCGGATCGACGCGCGAATCGTATTCGCCGGCGACGACCAGCGTTTCGGGGAGGTTCACGCCCAAGCGCACGTTCTGGTACGGCGAATAGCGGAGGATCCAGCGAAAGTCGTCGGACTTCTCCGGGTCGCCATATTCGGCAATCCAGTAGCGCGCGATCAGGAATTTCTGGAACCGCACCATATCCAGCAATGGCACTTGGCAAATCGCCGCGCGGAACAGATCTGGCCGCTGCGTGATGACCGCGCCGACCGTTAGGCCGCCATTGCTGCCGCCCTCGATGGCGAGCTTTTGGGGTGCCGTGTATTTTTGGGCGATCAGCCATTCGGCGACCGCGATCATGTCGTCGAACGTCGCCTGCTTATGGGGGAGCATGCCTTGCCGATGCCAGGTTTCGCCGTATTCGCCGCCGCCGCGGAT
>CATPAO010000264.1 GCA_955652025.1 Casimicrobiaceae bacterium | reverse complement strand
TTGCGCGTCCGATGTGTGCGAAATCACGGCATCCAACAAAGTGATGGCGTTCATCGAAACATTCGATTTGCGCGCTTCGCCGTCGGGCGCCACTATCGGAGCGTTGCGATTCGGAGATGTCTCGTCCGCATCGCCCGCACGAATACCCGACAGGAGCCCTGCCATGACCGTCGAAGATCCTCTGAGCCTGAGATCGAGCCTCTACATTGCCGCGGGCGGCGCAGCGCCGCCGATGCGTTCATCGTTTGCCGCAGGCGGCAAGGACACGCAGGCGCCGCGGTCGCATGGCCTACTCGCGTGGATAGAAGGCTATTTCCGCCACACGTCGGCGGATCGGATGGCCGTGGCTTCGCTCGCTTTCTGGGGCTGAACGACGGAAGGCTGTGCCGCGGCCTTCATCAAGGCGCTACGTCAAGGCGCTACGCGAGTGCCTGGTCGAGATCCGCGATCAGGTCGTCGACGTCTTCGACACCTACCGACAGCCGCACCAGGCTGTCGCTGATTCCCAGACTCGCGCGGATGTCCGCCGGCAGCGACGCATGCGTCATGATCGCCGGATGCTCGGCGAGACTTTCGACGCCGCCCAGGCTCTCCGCGCACACGAAGACGCGGCAACGTTCGAGCAAGCGGCGCGCCTCGTCGAGTCCGCCCTTCAGGATCAGCGTCACCATGCCGCCGAAGCCGTTCATTTGCCGCCGCGCGAGCGCGTGTTGCGGATGATCGGCTAATCCCGGGTAATGCACCTTCGCGATCTTGGGATGATCGACCAGCCACCGCGCGATCGCGAACGCGTTCTCGCAGTGCCGCGCCATGCGCAAGTGCAGCGTCTTGAGTCCGCGCAGCGCGAGAAAGCTGTCGAAGGGTCCGAGCACGCCGCCGACCGCGTTTTGGAGGAAAGCGAGTTGTTCGGCGAGCCCACGATTCTCGCCGACCAGGATCGCGCCACCGACCATATCGGAGTGACCGTTCAAATACTTGGTGACCGAATGCAAAGCGACGTCGAACCCGGTTTCGAGCGGCCGCTGCACCCACGGCGTCGCAAAGGTGTTGTCCGCGACGGAAAGCAATCCGCGCGCTCGCGCTAAGTCGGCCACCATCGCGAGATCGGTGAGCTTCAGCAGCGGGTTGCTGGGCGACTCGACCCAGATCATCCGCGTGTTGGGCCGAATGGCCGCCTCGATGCGCGCTCGATCGCTCATGTCGATAAATGTGACCTCCAGGCCCGCCGATTGCCGCCGCACGCGTTCGAACAGACGATAGGTTCCGCCGTAGAGATCGTCGAGCGCCACGATGTGGCTTCCAGCCGGCAGCGCATCGAGCAACGTCGCCGAAGCGGCCAGTCCCGATGCGAACGCGAAGCCGTGGCGCCCGCCTTCCAGGTCGGCCAGGCAGCGTTCGAACGCCATACGCGTGGGATTTTGCGTCCGCGCATACTCGAACCCTTTGTGCACGCCTGGGCTCGATTGCGCGTACGTCGACGTCGCGTAAATCGGCGTCATCACCGCGCCGGTCGTCGGGTCGGGCACCTGACCCGCGTGGATCGCGCGGGTACCGAACTTTTCCGAATGCGTCATCGTGTCATCGCGCGCGGCGGCGCAGGTAGTTGAGCAGGTCGTATCGCGTGATCAAGCCGAGAAATTTGTTTCCATCCATGATGATCGCCACGTGCCCCTGCGCGAAAATCGGCAGCAGCGCGTCGACGCGCGCGTCCACCTGCAGCGTTTCGATCCGCGTCGACATCGCCTGGCGCACCGGCGCCCGAAATTGATCATCGTGGCCGTAGACCGCCATCAGAATGTCCGACTCGTCGACGATACCGACGACGCGGTCGCCGTCGAGCACCGGAAGCTGCTGAAAATCGTACAGCTTCATTCGCGCCAACGCGGTCGCCAGCGTGTCGTCCGGGCCGATGCTCACTGTAGCCTGGTCAGTATGCCGGCGCGCGATCAGGTCGGTAAGATTGCCGACCGCCCGACGCTCCAGGATGCCCTGATCCATCAGCCAATAATCGTTGAACAGCTTGGACAGATACTTGCCGCCGCCATCCGGAACGATCGTCACCACGCGCTTCGATTGCGTCTGCTCGCGGCAATAGCGCAACGCCGCGGCCACCAGCGTTCCCGCGGACGAGCCGGCGAAAATGCCTTCCCGGAGCAGCAAATCGCGCGCCGTCACCATGCTTTCCGTATCGGAGATCGAATAGGCCTTGCGTACCAGGCCGAGATCGCAATTCAGCGGCACGAAGTCCTCGCCGATGCCTTCGACCAGCCACGAGCCCGCCTCGCCGTGCGTGCCGGTCCTGACCTCGTCGGCGAGAATCGAGCCCGCGGGATCCGCGAGCACCATTTCCACGGCCGGCGCATGCCGCTTCATGAAGCGTCCAATCCCGGTGATCGTTCCGCCGGTGCCGACGCCGCAGACGACCGCGTCGAGCTTGTGCTCCATCTGCTCCCAGATCTCCGGTGCGGTCCAGGTTTCGTGCGTCGCAGGATTGGCCGGATTGGAAAACTGATCGATATAGAACGCGCCGGCGGTCTCCTTGGCGATCCGTTGCGCCATGTCCTGGTAATACTCCGGATGGCCCTTGCCCACGTCGGAGCGCGTGAGCACGATCTCGACGCCCATCGCGCGGAGATGAAAGATCTTTTCCTGGCTCATCTTGTCGGGAATCACCAGGACCAGCTTGTAGCTTTTGTGAATGGCCGACAGCGCGAGCCCCAAGCCGGTGTTCCCGGCGGTGGCTTCGACAATGACGCCGCCCGGACGCAGGATCCCGTCGCGCTCCGCGGCCTCGATCATGCGGAGGCCGATGCGATCCTTGATCGAGCCTCCCGGATTGTGCGACTCGAGCTTGGCGTAGAGCTCGCAACGACCGGTGTCGAGCTTGGATAACGGGACCATCGGCGTGTTACCGATGAGGTCGAGGACATTGGCCGGATGCCGCATTGTCGAGCCGTCGAGCGCGGCGGGGCTGCGTCAGCGCTTGTCGAGCGTCGGCGGCCGCCAGGGCTCGGCGACGATGTTGGGCGCGCGCAGCATTCGGATCATCCGTACCGCCGTTTCGCGCCCTTGGTAATAGCGTGGAATGTGGAACGTCTCCACAAAATCGAGCGCCCGATACAGTCTGTGGGCCGGTTGGTTGCCGGCGCGAAGCTCGACGTGAATCGACATCACGCCCGCCGTCCTCGCGGATTCCACGAGCCACGTCAGCAGTCGCCGCGCAGTGCCGCGCCGGCGGCGTTTCGGGAGCACCGCGAGCAGCACCAGGTGCGCCCGCTCGTCGCCGAATTTCATGACGGCGAAGCCACCGATCGTTCCATCGTTTTCGCGCGCGACCAACGCCACGCTCTCCGCATCGGCGATAAAACCGCCGATGCGCTCGCCGCGATACGTCCAGCCCAGGTCCGTTTCGATCAGATCGCGCGCCATCAGCGCGAGTGTATGCGCGTCACCCGGCCGGGCGAACTCCACCTGGATGTCGTTGAAGACCACGCGCGATTGTGCCATCGGACGGCCAAGTGCGCGACCATACGTTGCTCCCGCCGCGGCGTCAGATCGCCTGCACGAGGCTTTGCGCCGCTTGGGCAGCACTTGCCGAATTTGCCGCGCCCGCCTGTCCGGTTCGGTAGAATCTATGCGTAACCTGTTACCGTCACGAGCATTCACGAACACCGTAATGACCGACCGCTGCCTGCATTTCGATCAGATTCGCGCCGTCAAGCCGAGCGCGAAAGGCTGCGAGGACTGTCTCGCGATCGGCGATGCGTGGATCGGCCTCCGCTTGTGCCTGATCTGCGGCCACGTCGGATGCTGCGACGATTCGAAAAACACGCACGCGACGCGGCACTTCCACGCGACGCAGCACCCGCTGATCCGATCGCTCGAGCCCGGCGAAAAATGGGGCTGGTGTTATGTCGATAATCAATACTTCCCGTCGATGCCTCGATCACCTAGGCGCTCTCTTCGGTCGCGCTTACAAACGTTTTTGAGACGCGGCCGCTCCGCCTGACCCGTCGCATTCGACGCCAACGCCGGCGCGATCCGTTGCTGCCTTTTGTCGTGCCAGAGCCCTCGCCCGACCACGATCCACCCCCCGAGCCGCCGACCCGGCCCGGCGCGGACGACTGCTGCCGCGGCGGATGCGACCCCTGCGTTTTCGATTTGTACGACGAGGCCGTCGAGCGCTATAGGACCGAATTGACGGTGTGGGAGGAGCGCAAAACGCGCCGCGAGAGGCCTCAAGCCTTACCTGCCACTTCCTAGGGCCTGTTCATACTATGTCTACGAATGCGTTGCAGCGCGAAAATGGCTCTGCGCGAGGCGCGAAAGCGGGCCGGGAGCCCGACGAGTTTTTGGAACAATGTGCAGGGCCATTTTCGCAGCAACCCGAAGGGAACGGGCGCCCTGGGGCGCTACTCTGCGTTGCTGTCCTCGCTAAAACGCCCGGTCTTAGCTTCGTCAAGCGCCTTGATTGGCACCCCATGCCACCCGTTCGCATTCGCAGACATAGTGTGAACAGGCCCTAATCGATCGGCCCGATCGACGCGCGCCACAACGCCCACGGCCGGCCGAGCTGGCCGTCGTTGGTGGCGGCCGCTTTCGCCGCCTCCACTTCGTTGAGATAGATCACCGGGCCGAGCGCCTGCGCCTGCGCTTGCAGCCGGGCGTTCGTTTCCGCATAGATCGCCCGATACACGACTTGCTCGAGCGACGCTCCGACCACGGTGGAGCCGTGCCCGCGCATCAGGACGATCGAATGCTCGTGCAGTGCCTTGGCGAGCGCCGCGCCCAACTCTAGGTTGCGGATGAGCATATCGGTGTCGCCTGCCGTATCGCGAATCTCGAAAAAAGCGGAGCCTGCACCAAGAAATCCGCTCATGTGATAAACGGGGCGCAGCGGTTGGCGCGTCACCGCAAATGGAATCACGCTGGGCGAATGGCTGTGGACAATCGCGTGCACATCCGGCCGCGCGCGATAGATGGCCGCGTGGATGAAACGCTCGAGATACGGCCGGCGATCGTCCTGGTCCTGCGCGTTGCCCTCCAGGTCGAACGCCATGATGTCGTCACGCTTGACCAGCGCCGGCGCCATGTTGCGCGAAAGCAGAAAGCGCTCGGCGGATTTGTCGTGCCGTGCGCTCACATGACCGAAGCCGTCGAGGACCTTCTGGTCATAGAGGATTCGATTCGCGATGACCAATCGCTCGATGAGCGAAGGATCGGGGGCGAGACTCGTCATGCGCTTCTCCGCCGCGGCCGATCAGCCGAGCCGCCGTGGAATGTTCACGGTGCCGTCGAACAGGAGCCGCGCGGTGCGCAACAAACCCCCGCTGGTGAGCACCCCTCGGCCGTCGCGCTCGGCCGTCTCGAGTTCGAGCGTGAACTCGCCGGTCGGATGTTCGACCGCGAGCCGCTTGCGCGCGCCGGCGGCGACGACGGCCAGTCCATCGGTCACCGATCCCGGCAGCAGGCACGCGGTGGCGACGCTTACCGCCCCGAACACGCCGATCGACGCGTGACAGCGGTGCGGAATGAAGCTCCGCGTGCTGATGGCGCCGCCTTCGCGCGGCGCGGCCGCGAGCACCATCTTCGGTACCGTGCGCTCTGCCACGTCACCCAGATTCATCATCGATCCCGCGCAGAGGCGAATCGATTCGACACGCGCCTTCAACTCGTCAGTGGCGACACCCTGTTCGCCGAGTGCAGCGGCGACGCCGCTATCGGCGCGCGCGATGTCGCGGACCACGACGCCTCTCACGACAGTTGCTCCACGACCGCCGGCGTGATGCGCATATAGCCTTCCGCGTATTTGATGTCACGCGCGGCGCTGACGCCGAGGTTGCGTTTCGCCTGTACGCCGCGCTGCAGCGCGACGCGTGTGTAGTACTCCCACAGGTGTTCCTGCCCGGCCATCGCCTCGATGGCGCGTCGCTTCAGCTCCCACACCTCGGTGATGTCGAGGAATGTGTTCGGCACCCATTCGGATTGCTCGGTCTGATGCGGCTCGAAGCAATACACGGGCGGCGCCCCGACCACTTTCTCACCTGGCTTGTGCCCGTCGGCCTGCGCGATAATGCGCGCCTCCTGCGCGACGTGCGCCGCCAGCGGATGATCGAAGTTGTACGGGTCCTGCAGCGAATGCGTCAGCACGAAGGTCGGTTGCAGCACACGGTAGATGTCGACCAGCCGGAACAGCGCCTCGTCGCCGACGCGGAGCGGATAGTCGCCGATGTCGAAGAACTCGATTTCGGCGCCGAGGATATCGGCCGCCTTCTGCGCCTCCTCGCGCCGCGCCGCCTTGACGCTCTCGATCGTCATGTTCCCCTTGCGCCAGAGCTTGGCGGACTCACCGCGCTCGCCGTAGCTCAGACACACGACCTTGACGCGAAGGCCGCGACGCGCGTGCAGCGCAATCGCGCCGGCCGCGCGCCAGACGAAATCGGCCGAATGCGCGCTGACGACCAGGCCCGCCTTGTCCGTGGATTCCGACATCGCGCACTCCCAAGCGAACGCAGTGAAACGATCAGGTCGCGCCGGGTTTGTCCCAGGCGAGCGGCTTCCCCGATGCGCCGGCGACCGAGTACAGCGCGCCGGGCGCATTGCGCGTCTTCTGGAAATCCTCCAGCGACTGCCCACGCATCGCGGCGTAGATGTGGAGATTCGACACGCCGATCACCGCGCCGAGTTTTTCCAGCCCGAAGAAGATCGCGCCGTAACGGATCAGCGCGCGCCAGTCGCGCCGCCGCAGCATATCGCGTTCCTCGGCGCTCAATCCAGCCGTCTCGAACGCGGCCTCCTCGTCCGTCAAGAAACGCTCGCGGTGCGCGGGCACAGTCAACGCGTGCAGGAATCGATTGAGGCGGAATGCCTTAACGCTTCGTGCGAGTGTAAACGGATAAGTGCCTTCGAGCCGCTCGGCGCCCGCAATCTGGTGACCGATATGACGCCGGTACTCGGTGCGCGCGGCCTCGATCGGGACGGTCTCATGTTCGCGCCCGCTCTCGTCCTCATTTTCATCTTCGTAGATCGCCACGGCGATGCCGGTCATCGACGGCAGGTAGTAGGCCTCGTGCAGCTTTTTCACGCGGGTCGACATCGCGCCGCGCATCACCAGCCACATCACGACCTCGGCGCTCTCCCAACCGCCCAGCGTCGCGAGCTCGGCGTGCGTCATTGCGGTCAGCCGTTCCGGGTCCTTTTCAAACAACTCGAGAAAGCGGTGATCCCACGCGGGGTTGTTGAAACCGGCGCGCTCGCCATGAACCTGGTGCGACAGTCCACCGGTGGCGACGATCGCGACCGCGAGATCTTCGGGAAAACTTTCAATCGCGCGTCGCAGCGAAACGCCAAGCCGCCAGCAGCGCCGCGCCGAGGGGATTGGAAACTGCAGCACGCCGACCTGCAGCGGGACGAGTGCCACCGGCCATTGCGGCTCGTGCGGCAACATCGCCGACAACGGCGAGAAGCAGCCGTGGTCGAGCGGCTTGCCCTGGAAAAACGCCATGTCGAATTCGTCGGCGACCAACGCGGCGCCGATGTGCTGCGCGAGTGCCGCATGGCCGCGGATCGGAGGCAGCGCGCGCGGCCCGCCGCCCTCGTCGGCGACCGCATACGATTCGTCGATGCCGAGCGCGAACGCCGAGTAGTGGTCGAAGAAGAATGACGTGGCGTGGTCGTTGTAGATGAAGAACAGGACCTCGGGCTTTTTCTGGCCGAGCCACGTTTCTACCGGCGCGAAGGCGTCGAAGATCGGCGCCCAGACCGGATCGCTGCGCTTGTTCTTGTCGTACGCAAAACCGATGGTGGGCGTGTGCGAAGTCGCGATCGCGCCGACGATGCGTGCCATGTCAGTCTCCTAACCCCGCAGCCTGGGACTCTGTTTGCGCCCGGCAGAACTCGAAATCTCTGCTGGATGGGAGCCGCAAGAATACAATCTATCGGTCGCCCTCGATGCCCGAAAAGAACGGTTAAGGCCGCCCCGTCGTCCGCGGAGGACACACATGCGCATGCGAGCCCATTTTGCCACGCCGTTGGGCGTCATTGGTTTCGCCATCTACGCGGTGTCGGCCGCTGCGGCCCCGACGTTCAATGTCGGCTCGAAGCGTTTCACCGAATCGTACATCCTCGGGGAAATCCTGAAGCAGACGGGACAGGCGGCCAGCGAGACGACCGCCGTGCACCAGCAAGGGCTCGGTAACACCGCCATCGTGCTGAACGCGCTCAAGTCGGGCAACATCGACGTCTATCCCGAATACACCGGGACGATCGCCAAGGAAATTCTCAAGCTCGACGCCGTGCCGCCACTTTCCGAGCTCAACGCGAAGCTCGCGCCGATGGGACTCGCCGTCGGGGTGCCGTTGGGCTTCAACAATACCTATGCGCTGGCGTTGCGTGCCGACGACGCACGCGCCAAAGGCATCGCGCGTTTGTCCGATCTCAAGGCGCATCCGGAACTGCGGCTTGGCTTTTCGCAAGAGTTCATCGGACGCGCCGACGGCTGGCCCGGATTGAAGCGCACGTACGAGCTGCCCTTCGCCACACCGCGTGGCCTCGATCACGGTCTCGCCTACGAGGCCATCGCGCAGCAGCAGGTCGACGCGATCGACATCTACTCGACCGACGCCAAGATCGACAAGTACGGCTTGACGGTGCTCGACGACGACCGGCATTATTTTCCGCCGTACGATGCCGTGCTGCTCTTCCGAGCGGATCTCCCGCAACGACTGCCCAAGACCTGGGCGGCGCTCGAGCGGCTCGAGGGCACGATCGACGACGCGTCGATGCGGCGCCTGAACGCCGCCGCGGAATTGGAAGGCCAAGACTTTGCATCGATCGCTGCGACCTTCCTGGCGCAACGTTCGAGTACCGCGTCCAAAGCGATCGCGCCCGCCGCGAAACTCGGACCCGCCGCCGACCTCTGGCAAAAGCTCGCCGGCGCCGATTTCTGGCGTCTCACCCGCGAGCACCTCATGCTGGTGTTCCTGTCGCTGGCCGCGAGCATCGTCATCGGCGTACCGCTCGGCATCCTCGCCGCCAAACGTCCGGCGACCGAGGGTCTGATCCTGGGCGCGACCGGCGTCGTGCAGACCGTTCCCTCGCTCGCGCTGCTTGCGTTCCTGATTCCGCTGACCGGCCGCATCGGCATCGTGCCGGCGTTCATCGCGCTCGCGCTGTATGCGCTGCTGCCGATCGTGCGCAACACGCACGCGGCGCTCGGGCAGATTTCGCGTGGCATGCGAGAGGCGGCGCAGTCGTTGGGCATGAAGGCCGGAACGATCCTGCAAAAAATCGAGTTGCCCCTCTCCGCGACGACCATATTGGCCGGGATCAAGACGTCGGCGGTGATCAATGTCGGCACCGCCACCATCGCCGCGTTCATCGGCGCCGGCGGTTACGGCGAACGGATCGTGACCGGGCTCGCGTTGAACGACCACGCGATGCTGCTCGCCGGCGCCATTCCCGCCGCCGCCCTCGCATTACTGATCGAAGGTGCGTTTCGCGTCGGTGAACGTTGGATGGTTCCCGCGGGCCTTCGTCCCCTTTCCTGATGCGTCCGGGATGAATCCGCGATGACGGCATTCCCGACGCAGCCTTGCGACGCCGGCATCATTGGCGCGGCACCGTGCGCCACCCCGTGCGGGCGCTCGGCGGCACCCTGGGTCCTGGCGGCGACCATCCTCGCGTCCAGCATGGTGTTCATCGACGGAACGGTGGTCAACGTCGCGGTTCCGGCGCTGCAGCGAGAGTTGACCGCGAGCCTCGTCGATGTCCAATGGGTGATCGAAGCCTACGCGCTGTTTCTGGCGGCGCTTCTCCTGGTCGGTGGTGCGGCCGGCGATCGCTTCGGGCGTCGTCGCGTGTTTCTGATCGGGGTGGTGCTTTTCGCGGCGTCGTCGATCGCATGCGGACTCGCCGGCAGCGTTCGCGAATTGATTCTTGCCCGCGCGTTCCAGGGGATCGGCGGCGCGTTGCTGGTCCCTGGCAGTCTCGCGATCATCGGCGCGTCGTTCGACGAACGCGATCGCGGCAAGGCGATCGGCACCTGGTCCGGAGCGACCGCCATCACAACGGCGCTCGGACCTGTCTTCGGGGGCTGGCTGATCGATCACCTCTCGTGGCGTGCCGCGTTCTTCATCAACGTTCCGTTGGCCGCGGCCGTTCTTGCCGTCGCCTTGCGGCCCGTGCCCGAGAGCCGGAACGAAAACGCGCGCGGAGATCTCGATTGGCAGGGCGCGCTGCTGGTGACGCTCGGCTTGGGCGGCGTCGTCTATGGCCTGATGGAGTCGTCCGACAAAGGGTGGTCGAATCCGAAGATTCTGGCCGCGTTGACACTGGGCGCTTTGGCGCTGGCGGGCTTCGTCGCCGTGGAAATGCGCCAGGCGATGCCGATGATGCCGCTGCCGCTCTTTCACTCGAAAACCTTCAGCGGCGCAAATCTGCTCACGTTGCTTCTCTACGCGGCCCTCGGCGGAAGCCTCTTCTTCGTTCCGCTCGACCTCATCCAGGTCCAGGGCTACTCCACCACTGCCGCCGGCGCGGCGTTGCTGCCGCTGGTATTGCTGCTGTTCGCGCTGTCGCGTTGGGCGGGCGGGCTGATCGATCGCTACGGCGCCAAGGGGCCGCTCATCATCGGTCCGATCGTGGCGGCCGCGGGTTTCGCGCTGTTCGCGGTGCCCACCGTCGGCGGCAGCTACTGGACGACGTTTTTTCCGGCGGTGGTGGTCCTGGGGCTCGGCATGTCGATTACCGTCGCGCCCCTGACGACCGCGGTGATGAACGCGGTGGATCCGGGGTTTGAGGGCGCCGCCTCGGGGATCAACAATGCGGCGTCGCGCGTCGCCGCACTGATCTCCATCGCGTTGTTCGGGATTGTCATGACGACGGTCTTCAACCGGGCATTGCATCGCCATCTCGCTGCCGCCGAGCTTCCGCCCACGGTCGTCGAAGCGGTGGAACAACAACGTGGCAAGCTCGCCGCCATCGCAATGCCCGGCGGCGCGAATGCGCGTGACAACCTCGCGGCACATAACGCGATCGCGCTAGCATTCGTCTCCGGCTTCCGTTGGATCATGCTCATTTCGGCCGCACTCGCGCTGGCCAGCGCGGCCTGTGCCTGGTCTCTGATCGGAAGCGCGAGCCGCCGTCTTGACGCACCGGGACCCGTCCAAAATTGATCTCGATGCGGCGCGCGGCGGAACGAGCACGATAGCCCCATCGAAGGAGAGAACTCATGAACACCCTGGACGAACTGCAGGCGACGATCGCCGTCATAACGCAACCGGGCAAAGGCATTCTTGCCGCCGACGAGAGCACGCCGACGATCACCAAGCGCTTCCAGGCGCTCGGGATCGAGTCGACGGAAGAGACGCGCCGCGCCTATCGATCGCTGATGTTCACGACAGAGGGCGCCGAAGAGTTTCTGGCCGGCGTCATCATGTTCGAGGAAACGCTGAGTCAGCGCGCCGGCGACGGAACGCCACTGCCGCAGGTCCTTGTCCGTCGCGGCATCCTGCCGGGGATCAAGGTCGACAAGGGTACGACCCCGCTGCCCGGCGCGGCGGGAGATCTGATCACGCAAGGATTGGACGGCCTGGCCGAGCGTCTCAAAGCGTACAAGGCGCAGGGCATGCGCTTCGCCAAATGGCGCGAAGTCTATGGCGTGACCGACCGAAATCCGACGCCGCTCGGCATCGAGGCCAACGCCGAAGTTCTGGCCCGCTACGCCGCCCTCTGTCAGGAACAGGGTATCGTCCCAATCGTGGAGCCCGAGGTGCTGATCGACGGCGATCACAGCATCGAGCGATGCCATGTGGTTTCCACGGCCGTCTTGCACGCGGTATTCGACGCGCTGTATCGGCATCGAGTGCTGTTGGAAGGACTGGTGTTGAAGCCGAACATGGTGCTTCCCGCCAAGGAGCATCGGCAGAAGGCAACGCCCGAGCAAGTGGCGTCCGCAACAGTGGAGGTGTTGCGGCGGACGGTACCCGCCGCGGTCCCCACGATCAATTTCCTCTCGGGTGGTCAGGGAACCGAGGAAGCGACGGCCAATCTCAACGCGATGAACCTGATGTTTCCGAAGCTCCCGTGGGTGCTGTCGTTTTCCTTCGCGCGCGCGTTGCAAGATCCGGTCATGCGCGCCTGGGCGGGCCGCGCCGAGAACGTTCCCGCCGCGCAACGCGCGTTCCGTCAGCGAATCAAGATGAACAGCCTCGCGCGGCACGGCAAATGGAACGTGGAGATGGAGCGCGCCGCCTGATCTCGCTCGCGATGGCGACGAGCGGATCCGGTCGGAAAGATTCATGGACATCGTTATCCTCGGCGGCGGCATCGGTGGGCTCACGCTGGCGCTCAACCTGCATCGCGCCGGAATCGGCTGTCGCGTCTACGAGCAGGCGCCCGACCTTCGCCCACTCGGCGTCGGCATCAACATCCTTCCGCACGCGTCGCGCGAGCTCGCCCGGCTCGGCCTCGAATCCGAGTTGACACGGGTCTCGGTCCTGACGCGCGAAGCGGTGTTCTTCAATCGCTTCGGGCAGCTCATCTATCGCGAGCCGCTTGGGCGCTATGCGGGCTACGACGATCCGCAGTACTCGATCCATCGCAGTGAATTGCACAAAGTGTTGTTCGCCGCGGCCACGAAACGCCTGGGCGCGGACAGGATCTTCACCGGCTGGAGGTGCATCGGCGTCACGCAAGATTCGGGAGCGGCGTCGGCGCACTTTCACGACGCCGCGAGCGGTGCGGCGCTGCCCGACCAACGCGGCGATGCCGTCATTGCCTGCGATGGATTGCATTCGGTGATTCGCAAGGCGCTTCATCCGGCGGAGGGCCCGCCGCTCTATTCCGGTGTCAACATGTGGCGCGGGGTCAGCGTCTGGAATCCGATACTCTCCGGGGCGAGCATGATCCGCGCCGGTTGGCTCGCGAAGGGCAAAATGGTGATCTACCCGATTGCGAACGACGTCGACGGACAAGGGTGGCAACTCGTCAACTGGGTGGCAGAGCTCGAAACGCCCATCTATAAAAAGCGTGATTGGAACCGGCTCGGCGACCTCCGCGATTTCATCGGCGTCTTCGAGGACTGGCATTTCGACTGGCTCGATGTTCCGGCCCTGATCCGGGCCGCCGACGCGATCCTCGAATTTCCGATGGTCGATCAGGATCCCCTTCCCTGGTGGACGCAAGGGCGCATCACGCTGCTGGGCGACGCCGCGCATCCGATGTATCCGCGCGGATCGAATGGTGCGGGGCAAGCGATCCTCGACGCGCGTGCCTTGTCCGACGCGCTGGCAGCGTATCCGGATCCGATCGGGGCATTGAAGGCGTACGAGGCGCTCCGGCTCCCGTTCACCGCGGAGGTCGTGCGCATGAATCGAAGGAATCCGCCCGATGCGATTCTGCGCGAGGCGTTCGAGCGGACCGGCGATAAGCCTTTCGATCGCGTCGAAGACGTGATCAGCCACGACGAGCTGGTCGCCTTGTCCGAAGGCTACAAACGCGTGGCGGGCTTCGACCGGCAATCGCTGCGGGCTGGCACGCCACCGGGAGACGCTCACAATGCGCAGTAAATCCCTTTCGATTCTATTGGGGCTCGCTGCGGTAGCGTTCGCCTCGACCGTGGCAGCGCAGGAACCGTACCCGAGCAAGCCGATCAGAATCGTCGTTCCCTTCACACCGGGCACGGGCATCGACATCCTGGCGCGAACGCTCGGACAAAAGATGGGGGACGACTGGAAAACCGCGGTCCTGGTGGACAACCGGCCCGGCGCGAGCGGCAATATCGGCACCGAGGCGGCTGCGAAATCGCCTCCGGACGGCTACACGTTGCTGATGACGGCCGCCACCATCGTGCAGAACCGCAGCCTCTTCCCGACGGCTCCTTACGATCCGATCGCAGACTTCGCGCCCATCGCGCCGCTCGCCATCGGTCGCCTCGCGCTCGTGACGCATCCCTCGGTGAACGCGAAGACCGTGAAAGAATTCATCGCGCTCGCCCAGGCCAACCCGGGCAAGATGAACTACGGATCCCCGGGCAACGGAACACCGCACCACCTTGCCATGGAGCTATTCAAGTCGACGACCGGCATCAACGTCGTGCACGTCCCGTAAAACGGCACAGCGGGCGCCTGGCAAGATCTGCTGGGCGGGCAGATCACTGTGATGTTTCTGCCGGTGCACGTCGCGCTGCCTCTCGTGGACAGCGGCAAGCTCAACATGCTCGCCGCGGGAGGGACACAGCGGGCGAGCGCGACGCCGAACGTTCCGTCGCTGGCCGAAGCCGCCGGGGTGCGCGAGATCGACACCGATATCTGGTACGGACTCTACGCGCCCGCACGCACGCCGAAAGACATCGTCGCAAAGCTCAACCGCGAAATGAACGCACTACTGAAGGTTCCGGACGTTGCCGACGCTTTGGCAAAGCAGGGCCTGCAGCCCACCGGAGGTACGGCGGAGCGGTTGGAGCGGATGACGAAGACCGATCTGGAGCGGTGGACGATCGTCGTGCGTGGCGCGAAGATTCAGCCCGATTGACTGTACGAGCCGAGTTTTTGACCTGACACACAGTCTTATATGGACACCGCCCGGTTTGCCAAGCTGATTTGATGTGATGCCTCAACGAGGTATTGGCTGCAGTCTTATATCCGGCCTTGTCATGCAGGCCGAAGCCTGCGGGCCCTGATGGAATTCGCCAAGAACGTCCTCATCT
>CATPAO010000263.1 GCA_955652025.1 Casimicrobiaceae bacterium | reverse complement strand
CGGCAACTTCAAGATCATCGACCATACGCGCACGCAGTATGCGGTGTTCGGCGAAATGAGCATCCCGATCGTGAAGAACCTCGAAGGCAACATCGCTGCTCGATACGATCACTACAGCGACTTCGGCAGCACCACGAACCCGAAAGTGAGCCTGCGCTGGCAGCCCATGCAGTCGCTGTTGTTCCGCGGCTCGTGGGGCACAGCGTTTCTGGCGCCGTCGTTGTATCAGCTGTGGAACCCGCAGACGCCGGGCCTTTCACAATCGGGACTCAACGATCCGTTGCGCTGCCCCGATCCCTCCCAGGCCGCCAATCCCGACTGTGGCAATCAATTCACGGCGACCTTCGGCGGCAACCCCCTCTTGAAGCCGGAAAAGGCCAATCAGACGACGATCGGCGGGGTGTGGGAACCGGTGAGCGGAACTTCGCTCGGCGTCGACTGGTTCTACATGGACATCAAGGACCTGGTCACGAATGGAATCCCAATCTCCACCATCCTGACTCCTGCGTTTTACAGCACGTACAGCTTCTTGGTGACGCGGGCGGCCGCGTGCCCGCCTTCGAGCTTCGTGCCCGGCGCGCCGTGCCCCATCACGGCGATCAATCAGATCTTCGTCAACCTCGGCCGCACGAAGATCGAAGGCATCGACGTCGATGCCCGCGTTACGCTGCCGCCGACGAGCTTCGGCCGCTTCAAGGCCCAGCTCTCGGGAACCTATTACATGAAGTACGATGTGCAGCAACCCGACGGCAGCTTCGCGGGCTTCGTGTCGAACGCGTACCAGGCGAGCGCCACCGGCATCACGCCGCGCTGGAAGAGCTACTTGGCGTTGAACTGGGATTACGGCCCGTGGACGGCGACGCTCGCCAATACGTTCCAAAGCCAGTACATCGACGTGAATGCGGATGTCGACGGCAACCTGCGCCGCGTGGGCAGCTTGAGCACCTGGGACGTGCAGGGCAGCTACACGGGCTTCAAGAACCTGACGCTCACACTCGGCGTGAAGAATCTGATGGACACCAATCCGCCGTTCACCAACTCTAACCTCACGTTCCAGGGTGGTTACGATCCTTCGTACTACGACGCGCGCGCGCGGTTCGTGTACGGCTCGGTCCGCTACGCGTTCAAATAACGGAGATCAACGTGCTTGTCTGCGGGGGCCGCCGGCCCCCGTTTTTTATTCGAACAGCTCCGCCTGCTGCGTGTTGGCTTTGGGCGGCCGGAATCGGGTCCGATCGAGCGGCGCCCGCTCGCGATTGAGACCGAGCCGCTTGGCCGCCAGATTGAATCGGCGTTCGAGCAGCCACGCGAATTCGCCCGAGCCGCGCATTCGCGACCCGAACCGCGGATCGTTGTCGCGGCCGCCGCGCAGCTGCTGGACCAGGCTCATCACGTGCGCCGCGCGAAGCGGGTAGTGCGTGTCGAGCCACTCGCGAAAGAGCGGCGCCACTTCGAGCGGAAGGCGTAGCAGGATCCATCCCGCGTCCGTCGCGCCGCTCGCCGACGCCGCCTCCAAAATCGCCTCGAGGTCGTGGTCGTTCAACTGGGGAATGACGGGCGCGACGAGCACGCCGACGGGCACGCCCGCTTCCGACAACGTCTTCACCGTCTGCAACCGGCGCTGCGGCGACGCCGCACGCGGCTCGAGTTTTCGCGCGAGCTCGCGGTCCAGCGTCGTGACCGAAACGTAGACGCGCACCATGTCCCTCAAAGCCATCGGCGCGATCAGATCGAGATCGCGCTCGACCAGCGCCGACTTGGTGACGATCGAGAACGGATGCTCGCACGCCGCCAGGAGTTCGAGGATCGCGCGCGTGACCTTCCACTCGCGCTCGATCGGCTGGTAGGGATCGGTGTTGGTGCCGAGCGCGATCGGATCGCACACGTAGCCCGGCCGTGCCAACTCGGCGCGGAGCAATGCCGCCGCGTTCGGCTTGGCGAAAAGCTTGGTCTCGAAGTCGAGGCCCGGCGACAGATCGAGATACGCGTGCGAGGGCCGCGCGTAACAATAAATGCAGCCGTGCTCGCATCCTTGATACGGATTGATCGACTGCGTGAACGGGATGTCCGGCGACTCGTTCCGCGCGATGATCGTTCGCGCGGCCTGGATCGCCACCGTCGTCTTGAGCGGTGGCAGCGCGTCGTCTTCGTCCGACGCCGGCCCGGCCCAGCCATCGTCGAACGCTTCGCGATCGTCGCGGCGGAAGCGGTTGGCGGGGTTGAACGTGGCGCCCCGCCCTTTGGACGGAGGCGCCGGCCGGTCGATCATCGCGAGGACGGGATCATCACGCGACGAGCGCCGCGTCGAGCGTGATCGTTGCGTTCAAGAGCCGCGAGATCGGGCAATTCGCCTTGGCATTGCTCGCGATTTCGGCGAACTTCGGCGCGTCGATCTTCGGAATTCGCGCGCGCGTGGTCAGATGAATCGCCGTCACCGTCCAGTTGCCGTTCACCTGCTCCATCGTCAAATTGGCTTCGGTGTCGATCGCATCGGCGGTGAAGCCGCCATTGTTCAGCATGAACGAGAGCGCCATCGTGAAGCATCCGGCGTGCGCGGCGGCGATCAGCTCCTCCGGATTGGTCCCTTTGCCGTCGCCGAAACGCGCGACGAACGAATACGGCACCTCGTTCAGCGTGCCGCTCTGGGTCGACAGCGTTCCGCTTCCTTCCTTCGCGGTGCCTTGCCACCGCGCGCTCGCCTTGCGTTTCATGGTTGCCTCCAGATCGTGACGAAGTTGCAAGTCTAAGCGATTCGACGCGTGCCGCAACTCCCCGCACGATTCGCGGGTTTCCGCTACCATTGCCCGAGAAACCGCCGGACGCCGATCGAACGATGACCAAGCCGAAGACGCTTCACCCGGACACGCTGTCGGTGCATGCGGGCGCCGCGCCAGATCCCGCGACCGGTGCACGGGCGACGCCGATCTACCAGACCGCGTCGTTTGTGTTCCGGGACACCGATCACGCGGCCGCGCTGTTCAACATGGAGCGCGCCGGGCATGTGTATTCGCGCATCTCCAATCCCACGTGCGCGGTGTTCGAGGAACGCGTCGCCGCGCTCGAGGGCGGCGTGGGCGCGATCGCCACGGCCAGCGGACAGGCCGCATTCCATCTGGCGATCGCGACGCTGCTCGGGACCGGCGCGCACATCGTGGCGTCGCGGGCGTTGTATGGCGGCTCACACAATTTGCTCGCGTACACGCTGCCGCGCTTCGGCGTGACGACGACGTTCGTCGATCCGCGCGATCTCGATCAATGGCGAGGCGCGATTCGCCCCGCAACGCGCCTCTTATTCGGCGAGACGCTCGGCAATCCGGGCCTCGATGTGCTCGACGTCCCGCGCGTTGCTGCGCTCGCGCACGATCACGGATTGCCGCTGCTTGTCGACTCGACATTCACCACGCCGTGGCTGATGCGTCCGTTCGACCACGGCGCCGATCTCGTATTCCACTCGGCGACCAAGTTCCTGTCCGGACACGGTGTCGTGATCGGCGGCGTGCTGGTCGATTCCGGAGGCTTCGACTGGGACGCGCCGAAGGCGCGCGGCAAGTTTCCGACGCTGACCGAGCCGTACGCGGGCTTCCACGATATGGTGTTCAGCGAAGAGTCCACGACCGCGGCGTTTCTGCTCCGCGCGCGGCGCGAGGGCGCACGCGATTTCGGCGCGTGCATGGCGCCGTTCACCGCATTCCAGATCCTGCAAGGCATCGAGACGTTGCCGCTCCGTATGGCGAAGCACGTCGACAACACGCGCAAGATCGTCGCGTATCTGCGCCTGCACCCGCTGGTCGCCGCGATCGGGTATCCCGAGCTGCCGGACCATCCCGACCATGCACTCGCGCAAAAGCTGCTGCCGCGCGGTTGCGGCGCCGTATTCAGCTTCAACCTCAAAGGAACGCGCGAACAGGGTCGCCGCTTCATCGAAGGGCTCCGGCTCTTTTCGCATCTCGCCAACGTGGGCGACGCAAAATCGCTCGTGATCCATCCGGCGTCGACGACGCACTTCCGCATGTCGGCCGACGACTTGTGGAAAGCGGGAATCGCCGAGGGCACGATCCGGCTGTCCGTCGGGCTCGAGCATCCGGACGACCTGATCGAGGACTTGGGTCGCGCGTTGCACGCCGCCGAAAAAGTGTAATGCGGACGCGCGTCGGCGACGACGAAATCTTCGCCTACACCGGATCGAGGCTGCCGGAGCCGGGGCGGCCCTCCGTCGTGTTCGTTCACGGCGCGGCGAACGATCATAGCGTCTTCGCGCTGCAGTCGCGCTACTTCGCCTATCACGGCCGCAACGTGTATGCGGTCGACCTGCCCGGCCACGGCAGGTCGGAAGGCGATGCGCTGCCGTCGATCGAGGGGATCGCCGATTGGATCGGCGCGTTTGTCGATGCCGTGAAGGCGGAGGATGCCGTACTCGTCGGCCATTCGCTCGGATCGCTTGCCGTTCTGGAGGCGGCGGCGCGGTTTCCGGACCGCATCTCCAAAATTGTGTTGCTGGGACCTGCCGTCCCGATGGCCGTGAGCGACGCGCTGTTGGAGGCGGCCAAGGCCAACGACCACGTCGCCTACGAGCTGATCAACGGCTGGTCGTACAGCGCGGCGCGGCAACTCGGCGGCAATCCGTTTCCCGGCGTGTGGATGACGGGCAACGCGATGCGACTCCTCGAACGCACGCGCGCCAACGTGCTATTTACCGATCTTGCCGCGTGCCGCGACTACGCGGACGGCCTCGTCGCGGCAGCCCGTGCACGCGCGCCTACGCTATTATTGCTTGGAGCGCGCGACAACATGGCGCCGCCGAAGGCCGCACACGCGCTGATCGGCGCGCTTATCGATGTTCGCGTCGTCACGCTTCCCGAATGCGGGCATTCGATGACGAGCGAGCAGCCCGACGCGGTACTCGACGCACTGCGCGGATTTCTTTGACGAGTCCGGGATTCAAACAGCCGTCCGCTGAACCCAAAACCTGTACATGCCGACGAACGTGTCGGGAAATTCCCGCTCGAAATCGTTCCAGTGATCGAGATTCGTCGCCGATTTGTCGTCTGGGAAACACGTCCGATACGTGTGGATGACACGAGGCTCCAGCAGAAATCCGATGAAGTGCAAGCCGAAGGCTCCAAGCAACGCCTTGATTTGGAGCAGCGTGAAGCGATGTTCCCGAACATGAAATAGCAAGTCCCGACATTCGCTGGTCGCGTAAAAATCTCTTATTGCCGTCAAGCGCCCGGATTGCGCAAAGTCCTCGATGAGATCCTGGCGGGCGCGGCGAATATCCAGTGCGGCGGAGGCATACCCTCGCTCGGCAATGAATGCTCTTGCGGCGACGACGTCGCGACGCGCCGCTCACTGTAAAAACCCAGTTGCATGAGTCCGCTCGGGCGAAGCAACGAATGCAATACCTCCAGGCCCGCCGTCGGATTCGCAAGGTGGTGCAAACCGCCGACCGATGCGATCATGTCGAACGTCCGGCCGATCGACCCCAGTTGCAAAATGTCGCCTTGCGCATATTCGACGCTCGCCACGCCGGCCTCGTCCGTCTTCCTCTTCGCATAGCAAAGGCTCGACAGGCTCAGGTCGACCGCAAGCACGCGAGACGCTGGGAATCGCTGCGCCGTTTCGATCGATTCCTGGCCGGTACCGCATCCTGCAATCAGGATGTCGATGTCGCCGTCTTTGCCAAGGGGGTGGAACGATGCGAAAGGAAGCTGTTGGCGTAGATAAGCATCCAAGGAGCCCCCTTCGCGGGCGGGCGGCAGCTTAATCCAGCGCGGGTACGGGTTCTCCTCGTACTGTCGCTGCACGAGGCCGGATGTGGCGTCGTCAACAGCGGTCAGTCTGCGTATCGAGTCGCCGCAACGCTGTTCCTCCAATGGCTCCGCGATCTGTTGCCGCAACAGAGCCACGACCGGCGCAGGCCACGATCGATGCAGAAGGGTTGCGGCGAAAGGCAGCGACGACAACGAGACGTAGCTTGCCACCGCCGCAATCCACATTGCCGAAGCGGGATCTCCGGACTGCAGCGCGGCGGCCAGTCTCTCGCGCAGGCGCGTCGCACGGCTGGATTCGTTCTCCGTGGAGGAGAAAACGAACTCGTTGATAAAGCATTGGCGCGCGATGGCGCAGTAGAACGTGAGGATCTTGTCGTTCAAGTCCTCTCGCGCGACCGTGTCCATCGCGGCATCGAGCATCGCGTGCCGGGCCATAGTCAGAAATCGTTCCAGCGCGAGGTCGCAGACTTGAGCGCTTTCCAGCAAATTCTGAAGCAGGAAATCGTTCGAGCATGCCGTCAGGCCCGTGAGTCCATACAGTGCCTGTGCATCCAACCTCGTAGGCCATTGCCGCGATGCGCGGTCGATACATTCCCGAATGGCGGGATCCGCGCCAATCAGCCCGATACTCGTCTTGGCCAGATCGCTGGGCCTCGCCCATGACTCGGCCAGGGCCCGGGTCACCAGGCGTCGCAGTCCGGCGTCGACCTCGATCGAATCGATTTTTCTGACGCACAGCACGAAGTTCGCTTTGAATTCCGGAGTCTCCTCGAGTTCCAGCGCACGCCGATAGCTCGCCAAAGCGGCATCGTTCAGCCCGCCTTCGGAGAGCACGTTGCCGAGATTGTTGTACGCCCCGGCATTGGTGGGATCGAGCGCGACTGCTTCGCCGTAGCAATCGGCCGCCTCGTTTGGCTTGCCTTGCGCCTGAAGCACGTTCCCCAGGTTGGTGAGGGCGCCGGTGAAGTCCGGCCTCAACTCGAGCACCTTGCGGTAGCTTGCGACCGCTTCGTTCAATTTGCGCTGGGCACTGTACGCATTCCCAAGGTTGTAGTACGCGGCGACAGAATCCGGTTTGAGCGAAACGGCCTTTTGGTAGCAATCGATTGCGTCATCCAGTTCGCCTCGAGCCTGCAGCGCGACACCGAGGTTGTAGTGCGTCTCCATGGAATCCGGCTTGAACGCGAGCGCGTTCCGGTAGCTCGCGACCGCCGCGTCGGAATCGCCGTGCGCGACGCGCGCGTTTCCCAGGTTGTTGAGTGCCATCACGTGATCGGGTTTGATCGAAATCGCCCGGCGATAACAATCGATCGCCTCACGCAGCTTGCCCTGGTCCCTCAGCACACGTCCGAGGTTGTAGTGTCGGTCGGCGGCGGCGTGCAGCTCGAGCGGTTCGGTCAGTGATTTTCATCAGGAATGCAAGGCGTCAGTCCAGACGCGACGACTTCAGACTTCGACCAATTTAGCGCTCACGCCGCCATTTGATCGAGCATCCGACCGACGGTGTCTGCTTGGCCGGACCTTTGCCGGTGCGCGCAACCTGCAGCATCGCGTCGTAGAGCTCGCGCGCGGCGTTCGGGTCGGGCGAGCGCCCCGACGCGTCGAGGCGCCCGCGATAGGCAAGCTCCAGACGCGAATCGAAGCCGAAAAAGTCTGGCGTGCAGACGGCGCCGTAGGCGCGCCCGATGTCCTGCGTCTCGTCGATGACGTATGGAAACGTGAAGCCGTGTCGCGCGGCGACGGCCTTCATGTTGTCGAACGAGTCTTCCGGATATTCCGTCGGGTCGTTGCTCATGATCGCGATGCTGCCGATGTCGTGCGCCGCGAGATCGCGCGCGTCGCGGACGATCTTGTCTATCACCGCTTTCACATAGGGGCAGTGATTGCAGATGAACATCACGACGACGCCGTTGGTGCCCCGCACCGATTCGAGCGTGTGTTTGCGCCCGTCGACGCCCGGAAGATCGAATGGCGGAGCCCGAAAACCGAGCTGACCGGTAGGCGAGGTGGCAGACATGAGGTGTCTCCGTGGCG
>CATPAO010000262.1 GCA_955652025.1 Casimicrobiaceae bacterium | reverse complement strand
GCGTATCCGCGTCGACCGGCAGTGCGTGGCCCGAAATGTTCGCGCCTAGCGGTGAGGCGAGAAACACGATCGCGTTCGCGATGTCGTCCGCCGTTACCATGCGCCGCAGCGAGGCCTTGGCAATCGCTTCGCCGCGCACGACCTCGATCGCCACGCCACGCAGCGCGGCCCGACTGGCGAGCACGGCGTCGATCCGCGCACCCGCGACCGATCCGGGGCAGATTGCATTGACGCGGACGCCGTGCGGTCCGAGCTCGATCGACAACGATTTGGTGAAGCCGACGACACCCCATTTCGACGCGGCGTAGGGCGTGCGATTCGGAAACCCGAACCGCCCGGCCGCCGACGAGAGATTGGCGATGCTCGCGTTGGCGCTCGCCTTCAGCAGCGGGGTCGCGCGCTGCGCGCACAGGAACTGTCCGGTGAGATTCACGGCGAGCGTGCGCTCCCAGTCGTGCAATGCGATGTCTTGGCAGGCCGCCGTGGGGCCCGCGATGCCGGCGTTGTTCACGAGCGCATCGAGGCCGCCGAGCGTGGACGTTGCCGTTTCGAAGAGGCGCGCAACGGACGCGGGGTCCGCCACGTCGCAGACGCTGCGTGTGAGTCCAGGATCGCTCGCGGCCAACGCGTCGAGCGCCTTCGTGTCGACGTCGCAGATGTGCACGCGCGCGCCCTCGCGCGCAAAAGCGCGCGCCGTTGCGAGCCCGATGCCGGAAGCTCCCGCCGTCACCAGCACACGCAAACCGCGGATGTTTAGGTCCATCGTTTATCCTCCCGTTCGGGCCATTGTAATCGTGGGGTCAGGATCTCGACCGGTAGGGCAGGGTGGTAAAGTTGATCGACAAGGGAGGCAGAACCATGGCCGAAGCCCGCAAAGTCATTATCACCTGCGCGATCACCGGTTCGATCCACACACCGTCGATGTCGCCGCACCTGCCGGTCACCCCGCGCGAGATCGCGGACGCGGCCGTCGCCGCCGCCGAAGCCGGCGCGGCGATCGTACACTTGCACGCGCGCGATCCCGTCGATGGCCATCCGACGCAGGACCCGAAATACTTCCGCGAGTTCGCCCCCGACATCAAGCGCCGCTCGAACGTCGTCATCAACTTCACGACCGGCGGCGCCGCGACGATGACGATCGAGGAACGCCTGCAGCCGGCGTTGCAGCTCAAGCCGGAGGTCGCCTCGCTCAACATGGGCTCGATGAACTTCGGGCTTTTCCCGATGCTCAAGCGCTTCAAGGAATTCAAGTACGACTGGGAGCGCGAATACCTGGCGGGCTCGGATGCGCGGATCTTCCGCAACACGTTCAAGGATATCGAGTACATCCTGACCTCGTGCGCGGACAACGGCACGCGCTTCGAGATCGAGTGCTACGACATCGGGCACCTGTATACGGCGCACCACTTCTTCGAACGCGGGATCGTCAAGCCGCCACTGTTCATCCAGAGCGTGTTCGGCATCTTGGGCGGTATCGGCCCGCATCCGGACGACGTCATGCACATGAAACGCACGGCCGATCGACTGTTCGGCGACCAGTATCGGTGGAGCGTCCTCGGCGCCGGCCGCAATCAGCTGCCGATCGCCGCGATGTCCGCCGCAATGGGCGGCAACGTTCGCGTCGGACTGGAGGACAGTTTGTGGCTCGGTCCCGGCAAGCTCGCCGAATCCAACGCCGCGCAGGTGCGCGCGGTGCGGCAAATCATCGAAGGCCTGGGGCTCGAGATCGCGACCTCCGACGACGCGCGGCGGATCCTCGCGCTCAAGGGCGCGTCGAATGTTGCGTTTTAGCGACTACGGCCTCCGCCGATTCCCGCGCTCGCGCTGCCTGAAGCCATAGCGTGGCGGATGAATCCAACGCAAGGAGCAAATTATATGCAAAAGATCACCCCGTTCTTGTGGTTCGATGGCAACGCCGAAGAGGCGGCACGTTTTTATGTGTCGATTTTCAAGAATTCCAAAGTCGTAAGCGTTACTCGCAACGAGGGCCCCGGACCCGAGGGAACGGTGATGGTCGCCTCGTTCGAGCTCGACGGACAGAAATTTCTGGCACTGAACGGCGGAGCACAATTCACCTTCACGCCGGCCGTATCTTTTTTGGTGAACTGCCAGACGCAGGAAGAAGTGGACGAGTTCTGGGAGAAGCTCTCCGAAGGCGGCGAAAAACTCCAATGCGGCTGGCTCAGGGATAAATATGGTCTGTCATGGCAGATCGTTCCCACCGTTTTGGGCGAGTTGTTGCAAGATAAGGATCGGCAGAAGGCACAACGTGTGATGAATGCGATGCTACAAATGCATAAAATGGACATCAAGAGCTTGAGAAAGGCGTATGAACAATCATGAGCGGAATCGTGACGCCGGGCGACATCGCGGCCGAAGGCGTCGCGCAGGCGATACAGCTCGCTGGCGACGAGCTCCGCCTGACGACGGCGCCTTATGATCAGCTCACGGCGGCCGCGAGCTTCCTTGCGCGTGCGCTGGCGCAATTCGGCGAAGGGGCGGGGCGCAACGCCCGCAAGTCCGAAGCCATCGCCCGACTCGAAGCCGCCAGTAAGGCGATCGGCGCCGAGCTGAGGCGACGCGCGTTTACTTGAACTTCCGGGTATTGAGACGAAGACCGGCAATTTGCTCGACAACGCGGTCGCCGAGAACGTGCGACGGCAGGTGGCTCGACTGAAGAGCTCGCCCCCGATAGTCCAGAAGAGTTACGCCGCCAAAAAAATCGACATCGTTGGTGGCGTGTACGACCTCGCCACCGGCAAGATTGCGCTCGTCTAGACGCGTGGCTAAGCGATCACGCTGACGCGACTTCCTCAATGCTCCACGATCACCATCCATGACACGCCGAAGCGATCGGCGACCATGCCGAAGCGCGGCGAGTAGAAGGTCTTGCCCAATGGCATGCGCACCTGACCGCCGTCGGACAGCGCCGCGAATAGGCGGTCGGCCTCGGCAGCGTCTTTAGCAGTGATCGATAGCGAGAAGCCCTGGAAGCTCGGCTTCCCGGTGCACATCCCGTCGGAGGCCATCAGCTTGGTGTCGCCGATGCGGAAGCTCACGTGCATCACCTTGTTCTCGGAACCGGGCGGGACCATGCCAGGTTGATGAGGCTCCGGGCTGTCCTTCATTCGCATGAGCATCTCCACTTCGGCGCCGAGCGCGCGGCGGTAGAACTCGACGGCCTCTTCGCAGCGACCTTCGAAGAACAGGTAAGATTGGACCTGCATGGCATCTCCTTTGTAAACGTTAGGGACGATTGTTGCAAACGGCGTGCGGTGCACTCGACGGTGCGACGAGCATGAGCGCTATTTCTTGGCGGCCACCTGCTCGCGCAGGCGCTCTTCCTGTTTTCGCAACTCGGGCGTGAACTCGGCGCCAAAATCCTCGGCCTCGTACAATTGGCGAATCTCGATCTCGGAGTCGGTGGGCATGGGATTCGGGCAGCGCTTGATCCATTCGATCGCCTCTTCCTTCGACTTCACCTTCCACAGCCAGAAGCCTGCGATCAGCTCTTTGGTCTCGGCGAAGGCGC
>CATPAO010000261.1 GCA_955652025.1 Casimicrobiaceae bacterium | reverse complement strand
GCGGCGATCGCCAAAGTACGTCGTCGCTGCCGCCACCGACCAGTTCAGCTGCTCCGGTATCGCCGTCGTCCTCGTCTTTTGCTCCGTCGTCCGGCTCCGCGTCGTCGTCCTCTGCGTCCTCCAGCGCGGCTCCCGCCCCTGTAGGAGCGGACCAGGACACATCCAAGGGACCATCGACTGGCCAGTCGTCTCCGTCGAGCGACAAGGACAAGAGCAAATCGTGACGAACCGAAGCATCGTTCGATGGGCGAGCACCCGATGAACACTGTCATCAAGACGATGGCAATTGCGGCGGCGGGCGCACTCGGTGTTTGGGTCGCGCTCCGTGCAACGAGGCGCGACGACACGTCCACCGCCGCCCCACATTCGGTCGAGACGTGGGAAGGCGAAGGCGGACTCCTGTCGTCGGCGCCGGCGGCCTTCGCGACGATCGAGCACGACGAATTCGTTCCGCACTGAGCGCGCTCGCCGCGGGCTCACGGCCGTCGAAGTCGCAAAAAAAAGACGCCGCACTGGACGACGTCGAGGGTCCCTCGCGTGGCGAGGGTAGGGAGACGTTCTCGCCGCGATCGGTTTCTTGAAACGAATCGTCCGAAAGCGAGCGAGTTACGTCATGATGACACCTGCGATATTGCCGGCCCGCCAGCGCGCCTCTGAATCAAACGTAGGACAAACCCTTACGGCGCACGCAGCGCGGCTTGAGGGCGATGCCCCGAGTGCGTATAGTCGGAGCATCCGTCCGCGGCGAAATTTTCCGCGCCTACTTCAGCGCGTACTTCAAATCGGGATGTCCCGTCCCTTCCCCCTAAAGGTTCTCCTGCCCTTGGCGTTGGGCGTGATCGTTTCGATCGCGATCCTGGTGTTCTCGGAATTCGGGTACCGGCGCCTCGACGTCGCCAACCGCCAGAGCACGACCGCGCTCGAGACTCAGGCACGCCTGAACGACGTCGTCGCGCTGGTCGTGGATGCCGAAGCCGGCCAGCGCGGGTACTTGCTGACCGGTGATCCGAGCTACCTCGAACCCTACAAGAATGCGGCCCAAAAGCTCGACCCCGCGCTGCTCCAACTGCGCGAGGCCGTCGCCAACAACGAGAATGCCACGGTGAACGACCGCGTCACCAAGCTCAACAATCTGGTGGGCAAGAAGTTCAGCGATTTGGAGGCAACGCTCGCGTTGAACGAAAAGAACGGACGCGAGGCCGCCTTCCAGCTGATCGATACCGGGCTCGGCAAGCGCACGATGGACGAGATCCGCAGCGAGGCGGCCGCGATGTCGAACGACTTGCGGGCGTCTCTTTCGTCCGGCACGACGCGCTGGAAGCAGGACATCCAGTTCGCGCGCCTCGGCATGGTGACGATGACGGCGTTCACGGTCGCGCTTCTCCTTGTCGTATGGGTGCTCGCACGCCGAGAGTTGAGCTTCCGCGAGGAACAACGCCGGCGATCGATGCAAGAACAGGCACGGCTCGAAAGCCTCGTGTCCGAGCGCACGTCGGAGCTCTCCGAGTTGTCGAACCACTTGCAACTTGTCCGCGAGGAGGAAAAGTCGCGTCTCGCGCGCGAAATCCACGACGAGTTGGGTGGCATCCTAGTCGGCGCGAAAATGGACGTCGCATGGACGATGGACAAAATCCGGGCCAAGGACGCACCGGCGGCCGCCAAGCTCGAGCGCGCCGTCAAGATGTTAGACGAAGGCGTCGAGATCAAGCGGCGTGTGATCGAGGACCTCCGCCCCACGCTGCTCGACAACCTCGGTCTCGTCGCGGCGCTCGATTGGCAGGTGCGGCAAGCGTGCGATCGCGCGGGAATTCACTTCACGCTCAACCTGTGCGAGCTGGAAGGCGAGTTGCCGCCTCAGGTTTCGATCGCGCTCTACCGCATCGTGCAGGAAGGCCTAACCAACGTCGTCAAGTATTCGAAGGCCAAAAACGTCAACGTCGAACTGCTGCGAACCGACACCGGCCTTTCGGTGGTGCTGGAGGACGACGGCATCGGCTTGCCTGCGGGCGCGGAGACCAACGCGCTGTCGCACGGCATCAGCGGCATGCGGCAGCGCGTGCGCGCGCTGAAAGGCGATTTCAGAATCCGCGGTCGGCCCGGCGCCGGCACCGTGATCGAAGTACACATCCCCCTCGACGCACCGCCGGAGGGCACAAAGAAGGCCGGCACGGCGACCGCACCGGCCTGACGGCATGCCAAGGCCGCCAGGCGGTGCTTAGCGGCCGAGAAATTCGCCGAATGCGCGCATCGCCGGAATCCGTTCGGCGACGGTCTTGACGATGGCAATCATGGGACCGCCCAGCAGCAAACCCCAACCGCCCCACAGCCAGCCGAAGAACAACAACGCGACGAACACGGCGACCGGGTCCATGTCATTGGCCTCCTTGCAACCAGGCGGACAGCCCGATGCCGATCGCCGACGACAGTAGCAGCGCGGAAAGCCCGGTGGCCGCCGCGCTGACGACGATTGCGCCGTGCCCCACGCTTGCAACTCGGAAGACACGGAGGGTTCGAGCGGGGGCGGTTTGCCCGTCCCCGCAGGTGCCCCACCCAATGCCTCGGCCGCGGCCCGGTTCAATTCGGCGACAATTTCCCGGACGTTGCCGATGGGATTCTTGGGCGCGTTCGCCGATTCGTGCGCGGCCATTCGCAGTTGCCGCGCGGCTTCCGGCAACTCGGCCAGCGCCGCCGCAGCGTCTCCTTTCACCCACACAATCGATCCGGCAAGCGCGGTGCTCATCGCCACGAGCACCAACGCGGCGCCGACGATGCGAGGGACGCGCATGCGCTCCAAAGCGCCGACCAACGGTTTCAGCGCATACGCAATCAAAATGCCGGCGACAAGCGGAATCAGAAAAGCCTGCGCTGCATTCGCCGCCGCAACCAAAGCAAGCATCGCCAGGACGACGAGCGCAAGCTCGCCCGCGCGCCAGGTGCGCGTGGTCTTTGTCGGGTCCATGATCTAGCGCCACCGCGGGTCTCCCGCGATGCGCGTTGCACGTGTCGAAGCGAGCGAGCCCTGTTCCGGCTTCTAGTATTTCTTATTTTCGATCGCTTCCTTCTGGATCTTTTCGCCGCCGCGTTCGATGTCCTTGCCGGCGCCCTGGACGGTGTTGCATCCCGAGAGCAGTGCAAGTGGCATGGCGAACGATGCAGCAACCACGAGCGCGATCAGACGTTTCATGATGGATCCCCTTTCATAGGACGTCGGCCACTCGGGGCTCGCGACACGCGTGCCCCACGGTTTGACCTGCATGCGCTGTGCCAATTGACATCTATCATGAATTCAATGGGTTGCCATGCAGGATCGCGCATGGCTTGAAACTACTGTGCATCGCGCACCGCACCGTTTACACGGGTGTCAGTGCGGCGCGGACATCCGGGTGTTCACCAGGACGTCGAGGACGCCGCGGACACGATGGTATTCCCGCGCCTTGTCGAAAAAATAGTTCGCGCCAAGCGCGAGACTTTTGGCGCGGTACTGAGGAAACGCGTAATTGGTGAGGACGATTACCGTCGCACTTTCGGCGCGGTGGCCGGTGAGCGCGCGCAGGACGCCGAGACCGGTGCCGTGCTTCAGTTGCAAATCGAGCACGAGCACGTCCCACGACGTTGCGGCCAGCAGCGCAACCGCGGCCTCTTCCGTTTCCGCCTGTCCGACGATTTCTATGCGCCCGGGCTCGATCAGCGTTTCCACCAGGCGCTCACGGATCAGCGGCGAATCCTCCACCAGCAGGACGCGAATAGGAATCGAATTGTCCAATTGAACTGCGTCTCGTGTCGGTGAGGATTCGTCGGCCATACAGATCAATGAAAAAATACCAGCGCGACGGGAAATTGGCTATCCGTCTCCGTCCTACGTCCGTGTTCCTCCAAACAGCCGCGAGCGAAGCCACCACGCGCGCTCATCCAGCTTTTGTCAGGGCGAATCGTCGCGCTCCGCCCGCGATTCGCTTCCATTTAGCGTTCCCATTACCGTACCGCGTCGTGATTCTTCCACGGGGTCGTGGCGTTAGCCTTCCGACCCCATCGAACTAGCATCTATTCAATCAACCCGTTCTTGATCGCGTAATAGGTCAGATCCGCGTTCGATTTCATCGCCATCTTTTCCAGGATTCGCGTTCGGTACGTGCTGACGGTCTTCACCGACAGATTCAATTCGTCGGCGATCTTCGACACCGCAGCACCGGCCGCGAGTTTGCAAAAGATCTGGAACTCGCGCTGCGACAGTTCGGCGTGCAGCGGGCGGTCGGCGTCGCCGGACACGCCATCGGCGAGGATCTGGGCGAGCGACGGACTCACATATTTGCGGCCATGGACGACGGTACGAATGGCCCCGACGAGTTGCGTCGACGCCGCCTCCTTGTTGAGATAGCCCGCGGCACCGGCACGAAGCAAATTCACCGCATATTGATCCTCCGCATAGGCCGAGAGCATGAGCACCGGCAGCTCCGGCTTGACGTGCTTCAGCGTCTTGAGCGTGTCGATGCCATTCTTGTCGGGCATCGAAATGTCGAGGAGCACGACGTCGAACTCGCCCGCGCGGACGGCGGCGATCGTCTCGGAGCCGGTCGAAGCCTCGGCCGAGACCTCCATGTCGGTCTGATCGGCGATGAACTGCCTTAGGCCAGCGCGGACGATGGCGTGATCATCGGCGATCAGGATCCGGATCATGAACGATCGATTCGTAGCAAGCGGGATGTCATTCTATCCCGGTATTCCCACCGCGCTGCACGACGTGTCCCGCGTCGCTCCCGCCTCGTAGGCGGCAAGCCGATTGTAGAG
>CATPAO010000260.1 GCA_955652025.1 Casimicrobiaceae bacterium | reverse complement strand
TCCTCGACGCGCGCGAGGTTGTCGCGCGAGTCGGCCAGGCGCCCTTCCGTTTCCTTGCGCCGTTCCCGGTACTTCGACACCCCTGCCGCTTCTTCCAGAAAAATGCGCAATTCCTCGGGCCTGGCCTCGATAACCCGGCCGATCATGCCCTGCTCGATGATCGCGTAGGCGCGGGGTCCCAAGCCGGTGCCGAGAAAAAGATCGTGGATATCGCGGCGGCGAACCGGAATGTTGTTGATGTAATAGCTCGAATCGCCGTCGCGCGACAGCAGCCGTTTGATCGAAAGCTCGGCGTATTGGCCCCACTGGCCGCCGATCCTGCCTTCACTGTTGTCGAAGTAGAGCTCGACCGACGCGCGCCCGACGGGTTTGCGGTCGCCGGCGCCGTTGAAGATGACGTCCTGCATCGATTCGCCGCGAAGCGCGGAGGCCTTCGACTCGCCCAGCACCCAGCGCACAGCGTCGATGACGTTCGACTTGCCGCAGCCGTTGGGGCCGACGATGCCGACGAGTCCGCCCGGCGTCGCGATCGTCGTCGGATCGACAAACGACTTGAACCCGGCGAGCTTGATCTGGGTGAGGCGCAAGGACGTGAAGTGGGAAGTATCGCGACGAAAAAACGGGCAGGAGCCCGCGAGGTCGCGACTCCGTAGCCTGCACAAGCTGCGAATTATAGCGGATCCGCGTGGCGTCCCGTGCTTCCTGCGCCGCGCCCGCGAAGGGACTTCAGGCGCCGACCGTTGCCGCCGGCAATCGGTTCTCTTCGACGGCGTGACAGGCTGCGATGGCGCTTGCCGCCCGACGCAGCACGGGGATCTCGCTGCGGCAGCGCGCGTTCGCGTGCGGGCAACGCGGATGAAAGCTGCAACCGGCCGGCGGGTCGAGCGGATTCGGCACCTCACCGGCGACCGCGGTGCGCGCCTCGCCTGTCATGTCGAGATCGGGCACGGCGTCGAGCAGCATCCGGGTGTACGGATGGCGTGGCGTCGTATACAGGTTGCGCGTCGGCGCGAGCTCGACAATGCGGCCCAAATACATGACCCCGACGCGATCCGCAACATGATGAACGACGGCGAGATTGTGCGAGATGAACAGGTACGTAAGTCCCATCCGGCGCTGCAGGTCGCGCATCAGATTCAGCACCTGCGCCTGCACCGACACGTCGAGCGCGGACGTCGGCTCGTCGCAAATCAGGAGCTGGGGCTCCGTCGACAATGCGCGTGCGATCGAGATTCGCTGCCGCTGCCCGCCGGAGAACTGGTGCGGGTATTTGACGCCGTCGCCCGCCGCGAGTCCCACTTGCTCGAGCAGTTCGGCCGCCCGGCGCGCGGCGGCGGGGCGCGGGAGGTCGGGCCGCGCGGCGCAAAGCGGCTCGGCCACGATGTCCGCGACGCGCCACCGCGGATTCAGGCTGGCATACGGATCCTGAAAGATCATCTGCATGCCGCGGCGGGCACGGCGCAGTGCCGCCGTGCGCGCGGACGCGCCCGCGCCGGCAACGACGATACCGTTGTAACGAATAGTGCCGCGCGTCGGCGCGTAGAGACCCACAATGAGGCGCGCCACCGTCGATTTTCCGCAGCCCGATTCGCCGACGAGTCCGAGCGTTTCGCCGCGCTCCAGTGTGAGATCGACGCCGTCGACGGCCTTCAGCCAGACGCGCCGCTTTTGTTCCAGCACACGATCGAGCCACGGCGGCGAGACGTCGAAATGCCGCGCGACGTCGGAGAGCTCGAGGAGCGCGCTCATGACCGAACACGATGGCGTAAATGCTTGCGCCGACCCCGTCGTTCCCGCGAACGCGGAAACCCAGCGTCGTTGGCGAATAAGCCGCCGGGTCCCCGCCTGCGCGGGGACGACGCCGTGAGGGAAGGGATTGCCTCGCCAAAATGAATGAGCATGCTTACTTCGCCGCCGGCGCCTCGATCGGATACCAGCACGCGGCCTCCGTGGCGCCGAGCCTTTCCAGCTCCGGTTGCTCCTGCGAGCAGCGGCCGCTCGCCCGCGGGCAGCGGGGATGAAACGCGCAACCCGGCGGCATCGCCGTCAAGCGCGGCATCGTGCCGTCGATCTGCGCGAGTCGCGCGCGGGAGTCGACGATCGACGGAATGGAGCCCATCAATCCGACGGTGTACGGATGGCGCGGACGATGGATGACATCGGCCACCGGCCCGATCTCGACGATCCGACCCGCGTACAGGACGGCGACGCGATCGGCGGTCTCGGCGATCACGCCCATGTCGTGGGTGATCAGCATGATGGCGGTGCCATGCTCGCGGGCCAAGCGCTTCAGCAGCTGGATGATTTGTGCCTGGATCGACACGTCGAGCGCCGTCGTCGGCTCGTCGGCGATGATCAGCTTCGGCTCGGCGGCCAGCGCCAGCGCGATCACCACCCGCTGCCGCATGCCGCCCGAGAACTGGTGCGGATAATGGTCGATCCGCCGCGCCGCCGCCGGGATGCCGACCTCTTCCAGGAGGCCGATCGCGCGCGCACGCGCCGCGCTCTCGCCCAGGCCGAGATGCGTGCGAATCGTCTCGATCAGCTGCCGGCCGATCGTGTACAGCGGATTGAGCGACGTCAGCGGATCCTGGAACACCGCGCCGATCTCGCGTCCGCGCACGCGGCGCATCTCGTGGTACGGCAACGTGTCGATGCGCCGCCCCGACAACCGGATTTCGCCGCCGGCGATCCGTCCGGGCGCATCGATCAGTCCGATGATGGCGGCGCCGGTCAACGATTTGCCGGCGCCCGATTCCCCGACGACGCCCAGCACCTCGCCCGGCGCGATCGCGAAGCTCACGTCGCGCACCGCGGCGAGCGTTCCGCGGCGCGTCGGAAACTCGACGCGCAACCGGCGCACGTCGAGGAGCGGGATGGCGGTGTCCAAAGGGATTCCGCGATCCCGCGCCTGAGTTATCCGCCGACCTGGCAGCCAGCGATCGATTCCGTGTCGTCGACGACCGGACTCCAGTCGGGACCGACCGGCCCCGCGAACTGCACGTTGATGTAATACCGCTTGCACGGCTCGACGTTGAGCGTCATCTCCTGAATCGTGCCGGCAAATGCGTCATGGCGCGGTGATTCGACGCCGATTCGGTAAGTCCCCGGCGCAACGCGGTACGGCGTCTGGAATACCGCGTTACTGCCGACCGCGACGATCCGCGCCTGCCACCGATCGGCGATGGCGCGGTTGTGGCGTGTGCCGGTGATCTCGCTCCACGTAGGTCCCCATGTTTGACAACCGGCGAGCGAAGCCAGGAGCACTGCCGCGACCATCGTACGTAGTCCCATGACTGGCCTCCCCCTCAGCGCAATTTTGGATTTAGCGCATCGCGCAGCCAATCGCCGAGCAGATTGATCGCAAGCACCATGACCACCAGCGCGGCACCCGGAAAGATCGTGATCCACCATTCGCCTGAAAACAGGAAATCGTTGCCGACGCGAATCAACGTCCCCAGCGACGGCCGCGTCGGTGGGACGCCGACGCCGAGGAACGACAGCGTCGCCTCGGTGATGATCGCCGTGGCGATATTGATCGTCGCCAGCACCAGCACCGGACCGAGGACATTGGGGAGCAGGTGCCGCCGCATGATGCCGAGCGGCGTGATGCCGATCACCCGCGCCGCCTGCACGTATTCCTTGCTCTTTTCCACCATCGTCGACCCGCGCACGGTGCGCGCGTACTGCACCCAATTCGATGCGCCGATCGCAAAGATCAGCACCGCGAGTGCGACGTTGTCCTGCGCGCCGCGCGGCAGCATCACGCGCGCCACACCGTCGATCAAGAGCGCGATGAGAATCGCCGGAAACGAGAGCTGCACGTCGGCAACCCGCATGATGAACGCATCGGTCCGGCCGCCCACATAGCCGGCCAAGAGTCCGAGCCCGACGCCCACGACGACCGCGAGCGCGACCGAGGCCACGCCGACCAGCAACGAAATGCGTGCCCCGAACATGATCGCGGAGAGCACGTCGCGGCCTTGGTCGTCGGTGCCGAGCAGATACTCCGGCTTGCCGCCGGCATCCCACGACGGCGGCAATAGCGCATCCAGCAGATGCAACGTCGTGAGATCGAACGGATTGTGCGGCGCGACCCACGGCGCGAACAACGCAGCGCCCAAGCATAACGCCAGCACCGCCCCCGACACGAGCGCGACCGGCGAGCGCCGAAAGTTGTACGCGAGATCGCTGTCCCACGACGCCGCGAGTCGGTGGCGCGATGGCGGCGGAAGCGTCGCGCTGCTGGTCTCGTTCATCGCGCTGCTGCCAGCCCTTTCAGTGCCTGCACCATCGCCGTCCGCGCCTGCCCGAAGACCATGCCCTTCCAGTCGTCGGCATCGCAGTAGAACGCATCGCGGACTTGCTGTTTGATCGCGGCGCGTGTCGCGGCAGGCTGCTCCGGATGCAGCTCCAGCCATTGATCGGCGCGCAGCGCGTTCAGCGTCATTGCAAGCGGCAGCGTGCCGTACTCGAGCGCGATGCCGGTCGACGACACGTCCGGACATTCGTCCAGCACCGCGCTGAAGTTGACACCGGTGAGCTTGGCCGACGTCGACGAGCCGTCGTGAAACGATGTGATGTCGGCGCCCCAGATCGCCGCTGCCCGAGCGTGCATCGCGGCGTCGTCGGGGCCGCCGAAGATCTTTTCCGCGTAACCGCGCGGGCCAAGCGCGGTGTGAATGTCGAGCCATGCCAGCCGCTGGCGTCCCGCCACGTGACGTCGCAACACAACACGCAGCACGTCGTTCGACCACGCGGGTCGCACGCCGCCGTAGAACAACCCATCGGCGCGATCGCATTGTCCGGCGCTGACCGCCTGCTGCAACGCCGCCATCCCGCGCGCCGCGACGTACGCGCCCATTCGCGCCTCGTTCTCCGCCGTTGGCGGCCACGTCGCAGGCACCATGAAGTCGTGCACTTCCGCGTAGGCGTCGTTGCGCGGCGGCGGCGTACGGAAGTCGCGAAAATTGCGGTTCAAGTCGACGTTGTCTTCGTTGGTTCGCCGCAAATGCGAGAAGCCGTAGGGATTGAGCGCGTGATGAAACAGGACAGCAACGTCGCCACGCTCGACGGCCGAGACAAAATCCGAGTCGTTCAGGAGCGCGACTTGGATGCCGGCGCCACAGAAGCCCTCCGCGCCGTGGGTTCCGGACACGAGATACACGAGCGAAGGCGCGTCGCCGCGGCCGAGGATCGCGATGTCGCAGGCGAGTTCCTCCGCGGCGGCGCCGCGCGCCGACGGGTGAACGTGACTTTCGACCGTCAGCCCGCGGGCATGGGCAGCGGCGAGGAACTTGGCGCGCGCCTCGGCGTAGGTCGGCGAGAATGCGGCGATCACATCGGGTCCGTTCAGCACTCTGCTTGTCTCCGGTGACGCGGTCGTTCAATTCGGCTCATTGGGCCCCACGCTTGCGGTTAGCGCCGCTGCGTTGCCCTCAGGGGGAGGCACCCGCGCCTTGGCCCGGCGGCGTTCATGGCGCAAGCGGCATCGCCTGCTCCGCGAGGGATGCCAGGTAGCCGGCGCCGAGCGGTATCACGGCATCGTTGAAATCGTACGTGCTGTTGTGCAGGAAGCAACCCCCGTCCGCGCCGCCCTGCCCGAGGCGCGCGAACGCGCCGGGCCGCGCCTGCAACATGAACGCAAAGTCCTCCGATCCCATCGACGGATCGAGATTGCGTGCGACGTTGTCCGGCCCGACCAGCTTTTCGGCGACCCGCATCGCGAACGCCGCGTCGGCGTCGTGGTTGATCGTCGCCGGATAGACGCGTTCGTACTTGAGCGTCGCCTTCGCGCCGAACGCCGCCGCGATCGACGGAATCATTTCGTTCAACCGCCGCTCGATCATGTCCTGCGTCGCCGGGAGGAATGTCCGCACCGTGCCGACGAGCTTCGCGTGCGCCGGAATGACGCTCATCGCGCCGGGATTACCCGCCTGCATCGCGCACAGGCTGACCACCGCGGTGTCGACCGGGCTCACGTTGCGGCTCACGATCGACTGCGCCGCGACGATGATGTGCCCGGCCACCAGCACCGGATCGATCGCCGCATGCGGATGTGCGCCGTGGCCACCGCGGCCGTCGATCGTGATTTCGATCCGATCGGCCGCTGCCATCGCGGCACCTTGCGTGATGCCGATCTTGCCCGGCGGCAGTCCAGGCCAATTATGCAACGCGTAGACACGTTCGGCGGGAAACCGCTCGAACAGTCCGTCCTCGATCATCGCCTTCGCGCCCGCGTAGCCTTCTTCGCCGGGCTGGAAGATCAGGTACGCAATGCCGTCGAAATTGCGCGTCTCGTGCAAGTAGCGCGCGGCGGCGAGCAGCATCGTCGTGTGACCGTCGTGACCGCAGCCGTGCATCCGCCCATCGTAGCGCGACTTGTGCGCGAACTCGTTTTCTTCCTGCATCGGGAGCGCGTCCATGTCCGCGCGAAGTCCGATCGATCGCCCGCTCGTCGATTTCATTCCCGGCACGACGGCGACGATCCCGGTGCGGCCGATGCCGCTGTGGTGTTCGATGCCGAGCGCCGTCAACCGGTCGCACACGACGCGTGCGGTTCGATGTTCTTCGAAGCCGAGCTCGGGGTGCGCGTGGAGATCGCGCCGCACCTTCGTAAATTCCTCGTGCCAGACGCGAATGTGGTCGACGGCGTTCTTCATTCGTCCTTCTTGGAGCATCAATGCGCCGTCGCGAGGCGCTCGATGCGCAGACGCGGGTCGACGGCGTAATAGAGCAGATCGACGATCAGGTTGATCAGCACGAATATCAGCGCGATGAAGCACAGGTACGCGGCCATCACGGGAATGTCCGCGAAGTTCACCGCCTGGATGAACAGGAAGCCCATGCCCGGCCACTGGAAAACGGTTTCGGTGACGATCGCGAACGCGATGATCGCGCCGAGCTGCAGACCCGTGATCGTGATGACGGGCACCAGCGTGTTCTTGAGCGCGTGGCCGAAGTTGATCGCGCGGTCGGTGAGGCCGCGAGCGCGCGCGAACTTGATGTAGTCGGTGCGTAACACTTCGAGCATCTCCGCGCGCACGAGGCGCATGATCAGCGTCATCTGGAAGAGCGACAGGGTGATCGACGGCAGGACCAGCGCCTTCAACCCGCTCACGGTCAAGAGGCCGGTGGTCCACCAGCCGAGCGCGACGGTGTCGCCGCGACCGAACGATGGCAGCCAGCCGAGATAGACCGCGAAGACGAGGATCAGCAGGATGCCGATCAGGAACGTCGGCAGGCTGACGCCGATCAGCGACGCGGCGAGCAACAGATTGGCGCTCCACGAATCGCGTTTGAGCGCCGTGTGGACGCCGAGCGGAATGCCGATGAACAGCGCCAGCAGCGCGGCGACGAAGGACAGCTCGAGTGTCGCCGGCAGCCGCTCCTTGAGCAGCGTCGACACCTGCCGCGCCTGGCGGAGCGAGCGGCCGAACTCGCCATGCAACGCATTGCCGACGAAACGCGAGAACTGCACGTAGAACGGCTGGTCGAGCCCAAGTGCTGCGCGCAGTTCCGCCTTTTCCTCAGTGGTCGCATCCTGACCCACCATGAACGCGATCGGGTCGCCGGTGAAGTTGAACAGTCCGAAGGCGATGAACGCGACGACCGCGAGAACGACGGCCGATTGCAGCACCCGGCGCAGGATGAAGGCCAGCACGTGATTGGGGTCAGAGACGACTTAAGCCCATAGTTTGAGAAGCTTATCAGGCCTGATTGCGCAAGTCGTCTCTGGCCCTAATTCAGTTCCGCCGCGCGGATGCAGGCCACTTTGACGCCGCGGAACGCCGACAACGGCGGCACGTCGACCGCGCAGCGCGCGATCGCATGCGGGCAGCGTTTGTGGAACGCGCAACCCGACGGCGGATCGAGCGGCGACGGCAACTCGCCCACCAGCGGCGCGCGAACGCGGCGCTTCGCCGCGGCGAGCGACGGCGTGCTCGCCAGGAGCGCCCGTGTGTACGGATGCGCCGGTCGCGCAAAAATGTCGGCCTTGGGACCGTATTCGACGATACGGCCCAAGTACATAACGATGATGTCGTCGGCGATGTGCCGAACGACTTGCAGATTGTGCGCGATGAACAGGTAGGCGATCCCGAGGTCTTGTTGCAGGTCCATCAGCAGGTTGAGCACCTGCGCCTGGATCGATACGTCGAGCGCCGACACCGGCTCGTCGGCGACGACGAGGCGCGGCTGCAGCATCAGCGCGCGCGCGACGGCGATACGTTGCCGTTGGCCCCCCGAGAACATGTGCGGGTAGCGGCGGTAGTGCTCGGGCCGCAGGCCGACTTTGGCGAGCATCGCGAGACCGGCTTCGCGCCGCGCCGGTCCGCGCGACGTGCCGTTGATCGCGAGCGGCTCCTCGAGCAGCGCGCCGACCGTCTTGCGCGGATTGAGCGATGCATACGGATTCTGGAACACCATCTGCACGCGCGGCCGCAAACGTCGACGGGCGGCGGCGTCGGCATGCGCGACGTCGTTGCCGTCGAGCAGCAACGTGCCGGACGTTGGCCGCTCGATCATCGTGACCTGGCGCGCGAGCGTGGATTTGCCGCAACCCGACTCGCCGACCACGGCCAAGGTCGCGCCTTCGCGTAACGTGAATGTGACGCCGTCGAGCGCACGCACGTTGCCTTTGGGCTGAAACCATCCGCGCGATACCGCGTAATGGCGCGCCAAATCGCGCGCTTCGAGCAGTGGGGTATCGGCGGGTTGGACCCCCACGCTTGCGGCTGTCGCCGCTGCGCTGCCCCCGGGGGACCCATTCGCACCTTGCGACGGCCCGGCGGTGCTCATGGGGCCGCCGCCGCGGGAGACGTACGATTCTCGGCCCGCCAACCGCCGGTAGGCTCTCCGCGCGCATCGAGCGGGAAATGGCAACGCGCGAGCCGGCCGGGCATCCCCGCCAACGCCGGTTGCTCGCGATGGCAGCGCGGGACCGCATACGGACAACGCGGCGACAGCAAGCATCCGCTCGGCCGATCGAAAGCGCCGGGCACGACCCCGGGGATCGCCTGCAGGCGCGCGCGTTCGCGGTTGTTCTCGGGGAGTGCCGCCAGCAGTGCCTGCGTGTAGGGGTGCTTGGGATGCTCGAAGATGTCGGGCAACGCTCCCGTCTCGACCTGTTGGCCCGCATACATCACGACGACGCGATGCGCGGTTTCGGCGACGACAGCAAGGTCGTGCGTGATCAGGATCAACGCCATGCCCTGCTCGCGCTGCAGCCGCACGAGCAAGTCGAGGACCTGCGCCTGCACGGTGACGTCGAGCGCGGTCGTCGGCTCGTCGGCGATCAGTAGCCGCGGTGCGCAAGCGATCGCCATCGCAATCATCACGCGCTGCGCCATGCCGCCGGAAAGCTGGTGTGGAAACGCATCCAGCCGCGCCGCCGCGCCGGGAATCTCGACTTGTTGCAGCAGCTCGAGCGCGCGTGCGCGGCGCACGGCGCGGCTCGCCCGTTCGCGCGGCGTGCCGTGGACGGACAGCGCTTCCATCAGCTGATAGGCGACCGTGTAACACGGGTCGAGGCTCGCGAGCGGATCCTGGAAGATCATCGCGATGTCCTTGCCGACGAGCGCGCGCCGGTCCTTGTCGGAGATTCCCCGCAGATCGTGCCCGGCGAACGTCATCCGGTG
>CATPAO010000259.1 GCA_955652025.1 Casimicrobiaceae bacterium | reverse complement strand
ACTGACGTTAGCCTGCTGATCGTCGACAATCAGGATGCTGGCGCTACGAATGTCATGTGCACTGACCATCATGCTCGTTGCTCCTCAATTGCTCGCACCGATTCCGTTCTCGCCAATTTCAATGCCAAGTCCAGCGTGTCCATGAACGCGTTGACCTTGATGGGTTTGGTGAGATATCGGAAGAATCCGGCCTCCAGACCCTTCTCGATATCGCGGGGTATCGCATTGGCACTGAGTGCGATCACCGGGATGTGCGATGTTGCCGGGTCCTCGGCCAGGATTTTCAGCGCCTGGATACCGCTCATACCGGGCAGGTTGATGTCCATCAGGATGACATCCGGTTGCGAGGCGCGTGCAATCTCGATGCCGCGGTTGCCGTCCCTCGCACTCAGCAAACGGATATCGGGGCGGCGCGCGACGAGATCCTCGACCAGCATCAGATTGGCCGGGTTGTCTTCGACATAAAGCAGGGTGCGCAACTGCGCATCGGTTTGAACTTGCGCCCGCGCGACGTCGGTGGGTTCGGCTGCGCCGGCGGCGGGTTGGGGTTCGGCGGTCAGATTCAATTCGATCCAGAACACGCTGCCCTTTCCGACCGTGCTTTCCACGCCGATGACGCCCCCCATCAATTCGATCAGCCGCTTGGACACCACAAGACCGATACCTGTGCCCTCCTCGACGTTCGCCTCCTGTCCGAGACGATTGAACGGCTGGAAAAGCTGCTTCACCTTGTCCGGAGTCAATCCTTCGCCGGTGTCGGTGACACAAATGCGAACGCGCCCTAGGGCGCTCGCGATGCAGTCGACGACGACCGTTCCGCCCGCCTTGTTGTACTTGATCGCGTTGGAAAGAAGGTTGATGAGAACCTGCTTCACCCGAGTCCGGTCGGCTTTGACAAAGCGGCGAATTTCGAGCTGCGGGAAGGTCACGCTGACGCCGCATTTTTGCGCCTGCGGCTCTATCATGGCCTGGCATTCGCGCATGACTTCGCCCACCGATATCGGTTCCGGCGACAGCGACAGCTTCCCGGATTCGATCAGCGCGAGATCGAGGATTTCGTTGATCAACTCCAACAGGTACCACCCCGCCTTGAGGATCTGATCGACGCTTCGCTTCTGGGAGGTCGTCGGCGTGGGCGAACCGGATTCTATGAGTTGGGCGAAGCCGAGGATCGCACTGAGCGGTGTGCGCAACTCATGGCTCATACTGGAAAGGAAATCCGACTTCGCGAGGTTGGCTTTTTCAGCAACGGCCATGGCCTCGTTCAGTTCCAACTCGACCTGTTTGCGCACGGAATTGTCGGTGCCGATCAACAGGTATCCGATGATGTCGCCGTAATCATCGCGCAGCGCCGTGACCGACACGATGGCCGGAAAGCGGCTGCCGTCCTTGCAGATATAGGTCAATTCGTAACTGTCTTCGATTCCGCGCGAAGCCTTGAAAGCCAATGCTTCGAAGCCCGGCGAGATCGTCGTCGCGAGTTCGAGGCTCAGTGCCTGCGCGCGCGCCGTCACTTCCTGCGGATCATGGATGTCGCTGGGACTGATCTTGTTGACGACTTCGGCGGCGAGATAGCCCAGCATGCGCTCGGCGCCGACATTGAATAGTTGAATGATGCCTTTTTCGTCGGTGGCGATAATCGAGAAATTGGCACTGGTGAGGATTGCGGTCTGCAATGCCCCCGTTTTCAGCAACGCTTCCTGGCGCCGCACTTCGGTGATGCTGTCCGCCTTGTCACCATGGTTGGCAAGGGTGGGACCGTTTCCTGTTTTGGACATTGGCCAATTTCCGTGACAAGCGTACAAGGATCCGGAGTTGGAGCTGCGCTTGTCGAGCCGGCAACAGGAGATTGCCGCCTCCACAGGCGAATCAAGCCCGCACCTTTCCGGAGCAGAAGGTGGACAATCGCTGTCTTTCCGACGGACGTCTGTGCGCTAGGGCACACAAGCCGGTAAACCGTCCCCGGGCTTGCCAGGATCGGTGGCCTTCCGGACAATCGCACCGCCGATCCCGTGTGATGTCATCGCCCGGCGGCTCCAGTCAGGGAGATCACCGATGTTGATGCAATCTTGCGCAGCCGCCCATCGTACGAGTTTGAGGGTTGTCGTCAGTGCAGCCATGGCGATCGTGGCCTCGGTCGCACCGGCACAGCAACCGGTGCCTCCACCCCCTGCGGCTACACCTGCGCCCACCACCCCGAGCGCGCCGGCGGTTGTACCGTTCGCACCCGCGTCGACGCCGGAGCAGGAGCAGCTGCGGCTGGTTCCGGCGAAGCGATACCCTGGAAAGGTCCATCTTCTGCCGGCGACGATGGAAACCACGCAATGGGGTTGGTTCAATAATGCCCAGCCACCGGTGCTGCACGTCGAAACCGGCGATTCGATCGTCTTCGAGACGATGATGCACTCGCACAATCAGGTGGTCCCGGGGACGACCATCGAGCAGATCAAAAAACTGAGGACCGATTTCCCCGGGCGGGGACCGCACACGTTGACGGGCCCGGTTTACATCGAGGGCGCCGAGCCGGGCGACGTGCTAAAAGTGCGCATCAACAAGATCGTGCCCCGCGCCTACGGCACCAACTTCAACGTGCCCGGCATGTTCGGCGAATTTCCGGGCAAGTTTCCCGAAGGCCAGGTCAAATATTTCTACCTCGATCTCGACCGCAAGATCGCCGAGTTTGCCCCGGGAATCGAAATCCCACTGGCGCCGTTTCCCGGCACCATCGGCGTCGCCCGCGCCGAGCCGGGTCAATACAGCTCGGTGCCGCCCGGACGCTACGCCGGCAACATCGACATCCGCGATCTGACGGAGGGCGCGGCACTCTACGTTCCCGTGTTCGTCAAGGGTGCCCTCCTATGGACCGGCGATTCGCACGCCGCGCAGGGCAATGGCGAGATCAATCTGACCGCACTCGAGACCGCCTACAAGGAAATGAACGTCACCGTCGACGTGATCAAGAACATGAACCTCGAGTGGCCGCGCATCGAAACGAAAGATGCGTGGATCACGCTCGGTCTCGACCGCGATCTCAACAAGTCGCTCGAAATCCTCATGAGCGAAACGAACAAATTCCTGATGGAGCAACGCAAGATCGGCAAGGAGCAGGCCGAGAAGATGATGATGGCTTCGTGGGATTGCCGCATCAGCCAGGTGGTCGACGTCAACAAGGGCATTCATTGCTTCAGTGCGAAGAGTGCAACCGGCGCTCGCAAGGTCGAGGCACTGCCCGCGGCGGAAAACAAGACCTATCTGGTGACGGTGGGGAAGGACGCCGATCTCAACAAGGCCATGGACGACGCCGCCTGGGCCATGATCGACCGCCTCCAGAATGACAAGAAGCTGACCCGCCTCGATGCCTACAGCCTCGCCAGCATGGTGATGGATTGCCGACTCGCCGCACCGGTCGGCGCGCAGAAGGCGGTGCACTGTCTCGTGCCCAAGAGCACCTGGGTCGCGTCCCGGTAGACGCGTGCGGGCCGGACTTCGCGGCCTGGTGATTGCGGCGGTCGTGATGGCCGCCGCTCCCGCGTCGGCCGCCATGCGCGTGGTGGCGACGACGACGGATCTCGCGACCCTCGTCGCCGCCGTCGGTGGTGACCTCGTCACCGCCGAATCGATCATCCCGGCCGGTGCCGATCCGGAAGCGTTCGAGCCGCGACCGGGCGACCTCGGCAAGGTGCGACGGGCCGACCTGCTGGTGCGCGTAGGACTTGGCTACGATTACTGGCTGGATGCGCTCGTCAATCGGATCGGCGACAAGCGGCTGATGCGCGGAGGCGAGGGCTATCTGGACGCCTCGGTGGGCGTTCCACTCCTCGAGATACGCGGTCGGAGCGTGGTGAACGAGGGCGGGCACGCTCACGGCGTCGCCAACCCGCACTATTGGCTCGATCCCGAGAACGCGATCATCGTCACCGCGGGCGTTGCGGAAGCGCTCGTCCGTGTCGCACCGGGACAACGGGACCACATCCTTGCCAATCGCGATCGATTTCTCGCCGAGCTCGAGACGCGGCGGCAGCGTTGGACTCAGATGATGGCGCCGTACGCCGGGACCAAGCTCATCGCGTATCACAACTCGTGGCCGTATTTTGCGCGCCGCTTTCGCCTCGATGTGACCACCTTCATCGAGCCCAAAGCCGGAGTCGCGCCGAGTCCCTCCCATCTCGCCCAAGTGATCGCCGAGGGGCGCAAGGCGCACGTTCGAGCGATCTTGCATGAGCCTTTCGAGCCGGACACCGCATCGCGTTTCGTCGCGCAGAAACTAGAGATCCCGGTGGTTCGCCTCGCGATATCCGTCGGGAGTCGCCCTGGAACGGACGACTACCTGGCGTTGTTCGACTATGACGTCGCCTTGCTCGCCAAAGCGTTGGGTGGACGAACACCGTGAGCGAATTCGGCGACGCCCTCGCGTTCCTGGCCCTTCCGTTCGCGGCATCGGTCCTCTTCGTGCTCATCCATGCGTATCTCGGCGTTCACGTGCTACGCAGAAAGATCGTCTTTGCCGACCTCGCCCTCGCGCAATTGTCGGCGCTCGGGGCGACCGTCGCATTCGCCAACGGATACCCCGCCGCGAGCGCCGCGGGCTTCGCCTACGCGCTGCTGTTCACCGCGATCGGCGCGGCGCTTCTGACGTTCACTCGCAATCTCGCGCGCTTCGTGAGCCAGGAAGCGTTTGTCGGCATCCTCTACGTCGTGGCAACCGCGGCGACCATCTTGGTGGTCGATCGCTCGCCGCAAGGCGCGGAGCACGTCAAGCGGATCTTGGTCGGCAGCATTTTGACCGTCGATCCTGCGGACGTCGCGAAGTTCGCCGTGCTGTACGCGGCAATCGGGCTGCTGCACTGGTTCGGGCGCCGGCCGTTGCTCGCGCTCTCCATCGAAACTCCGCCAACGGGACGCACAAGAGTCATAGTCTGGACCTGGGATTTCTTTTTCTTCCTGTCGTTCGGCGTCGTCGTGACGAGCTCGGTGACCACCGCCGGTGTGCTGCTCGTGTTCAGTTTTCTGATCGTGCCCGCTGTCATCGGCTCGATCTTTTCGGACAAGCTCTACATCGTATTGCTGATCGCGTGGGGTGTCGGCATCACGGCGAGTGTCGTGGGTATCGCGGGCTCTTATGTGCTCGATGCGCCGACCGGGGCGGCGATGGTGATGGCGCTCGCGGCGTTTCTTCTCCTGACCGGCCTCGCCAAGACTCTCATCTTTGTCAACGTCGAGCGGCAACGAGCCAACCTGCGGATCGCGTTTCAGGGCGTGATCGCAGTGACTTTGGTCGCCATCTTGGCGTCGAGTCTCTGGCTGATGATCAACCCCGCCGGCGATCAGCCGCTCCTTGCTCTCGCCGAACGTGTGGCAGGCATCGGCCCGGCGCAGTTTTTAAGTCCAAGCGAGCGCGACACCTACGAAAGCGCTACCCGGGACAGGGTGCGCTTTCAAGGCGAAGTGGACCGACTCAACGCGATGGAGAAAACGGCGCGCTATCAGGGAGTGCCACTGCCCGACGACGAGATACGGCGAATTGCATCGTATCAGCAGAGCTTCAACGAGATGACGCGCGGTGAACGGTTCGTGCAGGATGTACTGGAGGGGAAGGCCCGATCGCGCGAGCGATGGATCGTGGGTCTGCCCGCAGCGATCCTCGCCTTTTTAGGGCTTGTATTTTTTACGTGCGGGATTCTGGAAACCCGCCGCAACCACCGCATCGCAATGGACGACACGTCTGCGAATTCGGTGGCCGCATGAGTTCGGCGAGCGGCCGGTCAGACGACGGCCGCGTCGACCGCTTGTTTCGTCCTCGGCGCGAAATCGGGGGTAGTGGGCGCACGATGCCGGCGCGGTGTGGAGCGCCCCAGATCGGTTCCGGATAGTGAGCGTCGTCGCGGTAGCGCGGAACGACATGCCAGTTCAGGTGAGGCACGGCCGTCCCGAGGCTCGCGAGGTTGAGCTTGTTCGGTGCGAGCAACGCTCGCAATCCTTTTTCGACGCCGGCCACGACCGCACGAGCGCTTCAACGCCGGCGCGAGTCGGCGAAAGCGTGTGTCGGCGGCCGCGCCGCAAAATGGTGGCCGCCGTGAACGGGATTGAAGCGCCGGAAGTTCGGGGCGCGCAGCACGACAACGCTCGCCGGATAGACGCCGGGACCCCACCAAATTCCACAGCTCGCCCACGTGCCATCGCACCCGTAGCCCGCTGGCGATACCGCGTTGTCGGCAGATTGCACGGGCTGCGGTGCGAGATCGATACCGTAGGGCATGGCGGGCGGCGCCGGCATGGATCGGTATTCGACTTGCACGGGTGGTTGGCGCCGGGCTTGGTCGACCTCGTCCTGGAGTTGTTGGACGCGTGTCGCCAGCGCCTGAACCTCCGCCTGGCGCGCCGCTTCGCGAGCCACGTCGTCGCGCACCGCAATCTTTGGCACGGTCTCGCGAATAACCATGGTCACACGGGCGCCCTCGGGAGGCGCCAGATTGCTGACGTTGACCGTGCCGGACGCATCGACCCACGTGTAGATGTCCGCATGCGCAAGCTGCAGCCCAAGAAACCCGGCAAGAACTACCGCGAACGCGGCGCGCAGACGATGCGTGAACATATTCGACTTCCGATCACAGCTTTCATCATTGTAGGCCGGCGCGCCTGCGTTGTGCAGGGTCGTCTCGGCGTGCGGCGATCGTCCCCGAATGTCTCACATCGGCCAGTTGCCGTATGAAGAGAACAGTTACGCCACTCGCGTCATTCCTCAACCTGGCAGACCGGCGCCATCGCTCGATCCATGTGCCAACGCAACTCCTGCGATCCGTCGTGCCATAGGCGTAGTCTCTCTCGTCCAGCCCTCTCCGTGCAGGAGTTTCAGGCATGCGAATCCTCTTCCCGAAATTTCGACCCAATTTTGTCACGATGCTCATCGCGATATCCGCGGCAGTTCCGCACGTTGGCTCGGCTGCGACGTGGGCGGACCCTGGCAAGGTCCTGCGCGTCGCGTTCCCGTCGGACATGACGGGCCTCGATCCCGCGGCGACGCAGGATCTTTATTCGAACGCTGTCCAGGCGCGAATTTTCGATGCCCTCTACGTGTGGGATTATCTGGAGCGGCCGTATCGCTTCGTGCCGAGCGTCGCTGTCGGAATGCCGGACATTTCGCCCGACGGGAAAACCTGGACGATCCGGCTGAGGCAAGGCATTTTCTTCGCCGACGATCCCGCCTTCGCCAAGAAAAAGCGCGAGCTGACCGCCGCGGATTTCGTCTATGCCTGGAAGCGCGTCGCCGACCCGCGCGTGCGCTCGCCGAACGCCGATCTCGTCGAAGGCAAGCTCGTGGGGCTGGATGCCGCGATCGCGAAAGCGAAGGCTTCGGGTTCCTTCGACTATGACGCGGAAATAGCCGGGCTACGCGCGATCGACCGCCATACCTTGCAAATTCAGCTGATCGAACCCGACTACACATTCCTGATGTCGCTCAACAACACGGCGCTGCGTGCCGTCGCGCGCGAGGTGATCGAGAAATACGCCGACTCTGGTGGCCGGGTGATGGACCACCCTGTGGGCACGGGGCCCTACCGTCTGAGGGAGTGGCAGCGGGGTCGGCGGGTATTGCTCGAAGCCAATGCGGGATTTCGCGACGAGCGCTTTCCGCCGGCGCCGGCCACCGCCGATGCGGTGACCCAATCCGTGGCGGCGGCGATGAAGGGCAAGCGCTTGCCGCAGATCGGCATGATCGACATCGCGGTGGTCGAGGAAACGAATCCGCGCCTCTTGATGTTCAGCGCGGGGGAACTGGATCTCATCGACGTGCCCGGCGATCTCGCGCCGAAGATAATCGATGGCGCAGGCCGGCTTTTGCCGCAATACGCGAGCCGCGGGATCGAACTGCAGCGAGCGACGGAGCTCACCGTCACGTTCGCCTACTTCAACATGGAAGATCCGGTGGTCGGCGGTTACACGCCGGAGCGCATCGCGCTGCGCCGCGCCGTCTGCAGCGCGTACAACATCGCCGATGAAATTCGAGTCCTTCGCAACGGCCAGGGAATGGAAGCGACCCAGCCGATCCCTCCCGATGTCGCCGGACACGTTCGCGGGTTCAAGGGATTCGCGGCCTACGATCCCGCGGTCGCGGCCGCGCTGCTCGACAAGTTTGGCTACCGCGACCGCGATGGCGATGGCTATCGCGAACTGCCTGATGGCACGCCGCTCGTGCTGCACATGGCAACGGAGACGAGTCCGGTCAATCGCACCTACGATGAACTGTGGCAGCGCAGTCTCAAGGCCGTCGGGATAAAGGGCGATCTCCAAGTCCAGAAGTTTTCGGAGCTCTTGAAAGCCGCGCACGCGGGGAAACTTCAGTTTTGGACCCTTGCCTGGTCCGGTGACACCGCCGAGGATTTCATGCGACTTTTTCATGGTGCCAACGCGGGCTCGGGTAACCTGGCCCGCTTCCGGAATTCGCAGTTCGACGCGCTTTACATCCAGAGCCACCGGATTCCCGAAGGCGCGGAGCGTGACAAGCTATACGAAAAGATGACCGGGATTCTGGCCTCCTATTCGCCCTGGTGCACCAACGCCTTTCGCATCAGCAATACGGTGGTCGCGCCCCGAATACAGGGATACAAGAAGAACGTTCATTACCTGATCCCGCCCTGGCAATACCTCGACATCGAGCTCGGGACGCAGGCGCTGCTGCGGCCGTAATTGTCGGCGCAGGCTCCGGAGCGAATCATCGCGCGTCCGCAGGCTTGCCGGGTTTGGGCCAATCCCCGGCTGCGCCGTGGCACACCGCGCATTGCCTGGCGTAGAGCGCCTTGCCATGCGCCGTATCGGGTTTCGCCGGCGCCGTGATCGTTGTGAAGCCGCGTCTGACGACCTCGACGCCGGTCGGCACGCCTTGCGAAAGCCACGCGATGTAGGCAAGCAGCGCCACCATTTCGGCACTCGCCGGCGGCAGCGACGTGCCGTTCATCGAGCGCAGAAAGCAATCGTTGATCCGCCCTTCCAGCGACTCGACGCTGCCGCGGCGCGCGCGATATTCCGGAAAGAGGCCCGTCAGTCCAACACGCGGTGCCGCCCAGGCGGTGCGTCCCGCGTCGATGTGGCAATTCGCGCTGGTGAGGCCGTTGCCGACGAACGTCTTCGCCGTCACCTGCGTGTCGTTGACGATGCGCCGGCCCCGGCGGATGGCATCGCCGAGCGGTCCGTTTGGCATCGCCGATACCGCAAGTGGATTGAGCGGGACCGGTGCGGCAATTAATACGTCGGCGGCATGACCCGCGGCGCGAAAAGCGAGGCGACGAAGATCGCGACGATTGCCGGCGTTGCGCAGCCATTCACTGCTTAGCCCGGCTGCATTCGAAGCTCATGGCCTCGCATACGCGCAGAATGATTGCCGCCGTCCCATCGCCCACCGCTTACCTAAGTTCGTCAATCGCAGCCTTGATGGCCGCCTCCACGCGTTGCCGATCGGGCTCGGTATCCCCCATCACGGTTTCCCATTGCAGGCGGACGTAGGCAGACCGATGCCTGCTCTTCAAGACCAACGTTTGCAGGCCCCGTTTGTCGCCGAACGCATAGTCCGTAGCGTAGCCCAGAAGGTCGTGCACTCCCTGCTGCCAAATTCCCGTTTGCACAGCCTCGATGATCGCGGCCATGCGTCGGTGGAATTCCCGCGGTACATCCACACTCAGCGGGTCTTGCTCCATTGCAGTTGGGGGCGCGGCCATGGGAGTTGAGTATGGTCCTTTGGCGAGCACGCGACAAGAATCCGAATTGCCTCATCAGAAATCTGAGTGAAATCGATTCGTTGCCTCATCTAAGAAATCTGAGCGAAATGCCCCCTCCGGAACGGCGGGGGAGGCGAGGAGATGAGGCTGACGATGAAAGAACGCAAAGCCGTTACGGCGGT
>CATPAO010000258.1 GCA_955652025.1 Casimicrobiaceae bacterium | reverse complement strand
GAAGGAGCAATGTCCTTCGAGAAGACGCTTGACGTCTTCCCCATGTGCGGTAACGCCGAGATGGGGCAAAGGGGCTCTGGGCACCTGGCGGTCCCAGGGTGGTTTCTTGGACACTGAGCCGAGAAAAACCGACCCTCGAAGCGGGGACGAGTGAGTAGGCAAACCAATGTTAGCGGGGTGGATGTGTGTCAGCGCTTAATTTTCGCTACGATTGTGGGAAGGCCTGCGCAGGAAAGCCAAGGTCAGAACCGGACTGGGGAAACCCCACCGTCCGGGATCGCAGGGGGGCTTGTGGAACCGTCTGCGTTTATTCTGGGAGCCGGATTGAGGCCCATCGGGAAACCGTTGGATACGCCACCGTACCCTACGATCGCACACGCGCCACATTTCTATCCCGACCCGCTGCCACGTTACGAGTCAGTCTTGCGCTCAAATAGGAATCGTCGTGCTCTACATGATTATTGAACATTTCAAGAACGGAGATCCGATTCCTGTGTATCGACGCTTCCGTGATCGTGGACGCCTCGCTCCAGACGGACTGCAATACGTTTCAAGTTGGGTGGATGAAAAACTCGAGCAATGCTTTCAAATCATGGAAACGCCCAATCGCCTCCTGCTCGATCAATGGATCATGAACTGGAACGACATCGTCGAGTTCGACGTTTTCCCAATCATGTCCTCGCTAGAGGCCACCGAAAGGATTGCACCGCGTCTATGAGTTTCCTCTTCACGTCGCGCTCGGGCCTAACCCGACCTTCAACGCGGACCCCAACCGGCGGGCCTTCGGCCGAGCCCGTGGGGCCGGTTACTAATAAGTCACTAAGTTAGTCTACAAAGCCCTTGTCTTATGCGTGACATTGCCTATACTGAGGACATGAAGCGCGATGGCCGTACGCTGGATCACCGGACGTTGGAGGAGATTCGGCGCATGGCGGTGGAACGGGTGCGCGAAGGCGAAGACCCCGGCACGGTAATCGCGTCGTATGGGTTTTGCCGCACCACGATCTACAAGTGGCTGCGCGCGGCGAGCGGTCGCGGTCGGGGTTTGCGGGCGCTTGCATCGCGCAAGGCGAGCGGTCGACCGCGCACGCTCACCGCGGCGCAAGAGCGGCAGGTTTATCGCTGGATCAACGGCAAGGACCCGCGGCAATACGGCTTTGCCTTTGCCTTGTGGACGCGCAAGGTTGTCGGTGAGTTGATCGAGCGCGAGTTTGGGGTGCGGCTCGGCGTCACGGCGGTGGGAAAGATGTTGGCGCAGTTGGGTTTGACGCCGCAGAAGCCGCTGCAACGGGCCTACCAACGCGATCCGGAAGCGATTGCGCGCTGGCAACGCGAGACCTATCCGCGCCTGGCCAAGGAGGCCAAGGCGCATGGTGCGGACATCTACTTTTGGGATGAGTCCGGGTTCCGTGCCGATGGGGTGCAGGGCCGCAGTTGGGGAGTGCAAGGCCAGACGCCGGTGGTGGCCGTGCCGGGCCGACGGCAGTCGGTGTCGGCGGCCTCGGCCGTCAATGCGCGTGGCGCGTTCTGGTTCGCCACCTATCCCGGCGCGCTCCACGCGCCGCAATTCATCGATTTCGTGAAGCGGTTGATGAAACATCGCAAGAAGCCGCTGATCTTGATTCTGGACAGTCTGCCGGCCCACAAAGGGCCGCTGGTCCGCGACTATGTTGACTCGCTGCAGGGTAAGTTGCAGTTGCATTATCTGCCGGGGTACGCGCCAGAACTCAATCCGGACGAGCTGGTGTGGAACTATATGAAGCGCACCGGCACAGCGAAGCAACCGCTGCGCAAGGGCGACCAGATGCAAGTGCGCATCGAGGCCGATCTGCAGGCGATTCAGCGCCACCCAAAGCTCGTGCGCTCATTCTTCCACGCGCCTTCTGTAGCCTATATTAGTGACTGCTGAGTAACTCGCACCTTTGAATGGCCGCTCCTGCGAACGTCGACCGGCTGCTATGGGGTCGCCTGCAGCCGTTCAGGGCATCGAAAAAACCTCAATCCGGTGCCCATCTTTGCCCAATTTGGGGAGCCAAAATATACGTGGGATTCCTGCGTTCGGTTTGCTCCGCAGCCCCTCGCAATTCGAGGATCTAGTGCCCGGAGCTCAGTGGTGTTGCATTTGAGGACCGCGCAGCCACCGCCGCTCTCGCCTACAGATCGATTTCCGTCCAGAGTGGATAGTGATCGGATCCTGTTTTGTTGGCGTCGATCCACGACGACCGCACGCGAGGCGCGAGCGTCGCGGAAACCAGGCAGTAGTCGATCTGCTTCCCCGCGGGAATTGTCGCGCCTTCGTCTTCCCGATGTCCGGCTGCGACCCACGCGTCGACGAATCCGGTCAAGCGATTGAGGCGACCATATCGCGTCGTCACAGGTCCGACGATGCAGGCATATTCGGGCGCATCCTTTTCGAAATTGAAATCGCCGAGGAGGATGGCGTCCGCCGGCATCGGTGGCCTCTCGCCCTCGGTCTAGCCCGCTTCAGGCTCCGGATGTCCGCCGCACCACGCGCCGCCTTCGCTCGGAGCGCGGGTATGGATCTCGAGCAGCGCTTCGACTTGTGGCAGCTGCGTCGCCGCGCTCAGATGGCTCAGGTGGATCGAGTAGATGCGGACGGGCCTGCGCGCTCGGTCACGATGAACGCTTCGAGCGCGCCCTGCTGAATGCTGTGCTGAGTGAGCGTGCCGTACTTCGGCAGCATATGGTTGCGCGACGACACGATCGGCAGTCGCGACAGAATCATGGTGCCGAACTGCCGGCGCCGATTGACGAGCCGGCCTTCCACATCACGATAGCTGGCATCCATATCGAGATTGGCACCGTAGACCCAGTGATGCTCGGGGACCTGTGCACCCAGGACGGTAGGGGAGTCGACGCAAGCGGAGCGCTTCCAATGGCGCTCCACTTCCTGCAGGGCGATGACGTCGGCGTCCTCGATCTCGCGGGCGATGCGAGCGAGGTCGTAGCGGTTGTCTTTGCCGAGCCCGTACTGGACGTTGTAGGTGACGACCTTCACGGCTCGTTGACCGCGCGGGCCGCCAGCGACAGGTTTACCAGTTTTTTTTTGGCGCTCGCGTGCGTCAATTCCAGCATGCCGCAGTCCGGGGCGAGAATCAGTTGTCCGATCGGAATGTGGCGAAGGGCTTCGCTGGCGCGCTCTACCAGGGATTCGACACGTTCAACTTCGTTCTCGCCGACATCGATGATGCCCAGCATGACGGTCTTGTTGCCGATGGCGCTCAATATGGAGACATCGAGCTTGCTTGCCGCCCCTTCGATCGAAACGACGTCCAGCTTGGACTCGGACAGCCAGGTCAGGATATCGCGGTAGTAATCCTGATTCGCCTTATAGGCGATGCCTTTTCGCTCCAGCGGCTTGTTCGGATACCCGCGGCAAATATGCACGACGAACGTCGTGCGGTCTTCCAGACCGGCGAAGCAGCGCTCGAGCGCTTGCAGCCCCCACGCTTGGGCGGCTGCCGGATAGCGGAGGAGCACCGGATCGTCGAACTGGATGATCGCGCATCCGGCCGCGATGAGCGCTTCGACTTCGTGATGAATCGCGTCGGCGTAGTCGAAGGCAAGTTTCTTTCGATCGCCATCGTAGTGTTCGTCCGCCACACAATCGGCCACGGTACTGGGTCCGGG
>CATPAO010000257.1 GCA_955652025.1 Casimicrobiaceae bacterium | reverse complement strand
GTGGTGATCCACGCCGAGAGATCGGGCCGGCGTAAGTGCCAGGAGGTTCGGCGCTGGACGCCGCGCCCGATTCGAAGGAGAAGCGCGTCCGCGAAGGGTGCGCCGATCAACTGCATTCCCATCGGCAGTCCCTCGGCCGATAATCCGGCGGGCAGCGATAGCGCGCATGCCCCGAGATAATTGGCGGCGCGCGTGAACGTCGCAAGCGGCGTCGTGGCTTCGTCGACGTCAAGGAGCGGCAGCGCAGTGATTGGCAGCGTCGGCGTCAACAGCACGTCGCGTCCACGCATCCACGTCGCGAACTCCGCGGCCGCGCGGCGGCGCGCTTCGAGGAGCTCGACGTACTCGGCAGCGCCCACGGTCTTGCCACCGAGCGTGCGTTTGCGCACCCACGGGTCGATCGGCAGCGCATCGTCCTCGATGTAAGCGCGGTGAAATGCGTACGCCTCGGCGGCGATAATGCGCCCGTTCTTTACCATCACGTCGGACAGGTCGACGGGGATGCGCGCCTCCGTCACGCGCGCGCCGAGATCGCGGAGAAGCGCTATGAAGGCGTACCGCGCGACCAGCACGTCGGCGGAAACGACGGCGGGAAACTGGTCGGGCGCAAGCGCGGTGATCCGCAACTTGCGCAAGTCGGCGTCGCCCATCGCGGCGGCGACATCGAAGCGCGGCGCCGATAGCGTTTCCGGGTCGAGCGCGTCGGGCCCCGCGATCGCTGCCGTCATGAGCGCGGCGTCGTCGGCCGTGCGTGCAAGGGGTCCGATCGAGTCGAGCGTCGGCGAGAGCGGCACGACGCCGGCGAGACTGATCAATCCGTAAGTCGTCTTGAGTCCGGTGAGCCCGCACAACGCCGCGGGAATGCGCACCGAGCCGCCGGTGTCCGATCCGATCGCCACGGGCGCCAATCCCGCTGCAACCGCGACCGCCGAGCCGCTGCTCGAGCCGCCCGCGACGCGATGGACGTTCGCGTCCCACGGGTTCCACGGCGTGCCCATCGGCTCGTTGCGACCCCATCCGCCGAACGCGAATTCCACCATGTGCGTTTTGCCGAGCGGGATCATGCCCGCGGCCAGGAGCCGTGAGACGACCGTCGCGGTGGTATCGGATCGGCGTCCGAGCCAGCTCGCGGAACCCGCGGTCGTCTGGTGTCCCGCGAAATTCAGCAGATCCTTGAGCGCGACCGGGAGGCCGTGCAGCGGGCCGTGCGCCATTCCCGCACGTCGCTCGCGATCCGCAGCCTCTCCCATCGTGCGCGCCGCGTCAGCGTACACGTCGATGAACGCGTGCAACCGATCGTCGAGCGCCGCGATGCGGGCAAGACACGCCTCGACGATTTCGACGGACGACGTTTCGCCGGCGGCGAGCAGCCGTGACAAATCGGACAATGATTCGAAGGGGAGATCGGAGACCATCACGGGCACTCGATGCGTCGAGCAAGCTCTCGACCGGTCGGGGTGCCGACAGTTTAGCCGTCGCCTTCACGCGCGCATGATTGCGCCGGCAAAAAGAAAATGGGCCGGTGTTGGCCGGCCCGATGAATCGATCGACGATGTCACGCTAAGGGAACCTCAGGGATTTCTCAGCTTCCGAGATGCACCTCGTAGCGCGCACCGGTGGAGAGACTGCACGTTCCGGTGCCTTGGTAGGGCGTCGTCATCCGATAGGTGCAATTCATGTACGTGCCCCGATCGCCGTAGGCGTTGGCAATGCCGCCGCGATCGTCGCCGGGGATGCGAGTCGCTTCGCCGACCAGCACTTCACCGCGGTAGTCGAGCTGAAACCGACCCTTGCCGGTCATCATGTTGGTGACGGATCCCGACAGCATGCCGACCCGTGTGGCCGCGTCGTTCGATGGATAGAGCCGCGCTTGCAGGACGGCGGGCATCGGTGGACCGGGCAGCACCGCCGCTGCGGATGGCGATACGACAAGCGGTGCGGGCACTTGCATCGGAACGGGCGCCGGCACCGCGACGGCCGAGTAGAGCGGCGTTCCGTCGGGCGCGATCGGAACGATATAGCATCCCGACAGCGCGACTGCCGCGAATCCGCAGGCCGCTACAACACGCGTGGAGATACTCATTTGACGTGACTCCGAGATGCGGGCACGTGCCCGCGGCGCCACGATCGGCAACCGTACCGGTGCTGTAAAGCACGGCACGCGAAGTTGCGCGGCGCGCTACCGGGAGTCGCGCCGAACGCTACCCGGGTCCAGCCAACGGATCGTCAAGCGCGCCGCCGCTTGCCCGTCGGCGCTGCCGGCGGCGAGGGGACGAACGGCGGCTGCAGCACGCCGCCCGCGGGCGCCGGAGGCCGGTCCTCGCGCCGCAGGTTGCGAAACACACGCGGCTCCCACGCGCGCGTGGCGAGCAGAAGGCTCGTGCCGTGGCGCTCCGCCAACGGCAACGCGACGTCTTCGCGATGTAACGCCGCGAATTCGCGCGCGACCTCGCGGAGGCGGCCGATCAACTCCGACGTCGAATGCCGCGACAGCATGCCGCTCACGAACAGGAACAGCTCGTCGTCGCGCTCGAACTTGCTCTCGAGATATTCGGCCTCGACTCGGGCGCGAAAGTAGCGCTGGATTGGCCCGTCGGGCAGCCACGAGAACGTGCGGCTGATCAGCGGCCGGATGCGGTTGCCCGGCGCGAGCTCGATGATCCGCTGCCGGTCGAGATGCGTCAGGCAGCGAATGCATTCGGCGCGTGGAATCGCGTAGGTGTCGACGATTTGCTCGAACGTCCAGTTGCCGACGGCGCAGAGCGCGACCAGCATCAGCTTGGGGTCGGAGACGAGCGCACGCTCCTGCTCCGGAGTGAGGCGCGCGATGCCGGTGTGATCTTCCGTGACCGTGCGCGCCAACTCGTCGAATTCGATGTGAGCGACGCGACAGATGTCTTCTAGGCGCTGCAGCGTGAAGTCGCGGCGCGAAAACATCCGCTTGACGCCGGCCTCGCTCAATCCCAAGCCGATCGCCACTTGGGCGTAGGTGATCCCTTGCGCCTTCAGCAGGCGCTTCAGCGCTTCGACAAGGCGGGCGGCGTGCATCGCGGATGCGTCGTCATTTTTTGGGTGAGGGGCCGCGCTCTGCGAAGGCGATTATCCCACCCCACGCGGAACCTAATGTCCGGTTAAGGGTCTGCACATGACGCGGCGCCGGGGCCGTCCCAAGACGCGAATCACGCGCCTCCGGGGGCAGCGCAGCGGCGGAAGCCGCAAGCGTGGGGGTTCAATGGTTGACCGTGGCGTCGGCGCCCATGCCGGCGACGCGCTATCCTTCACCCGTCGAATCTCCCTGCCCTGGATGAAACGCCTGATCTGGCCGCGTGCGCTGACGCTGCGCTTGTTGATTGCGTGCGGCGCGCTGGTCGCGCTCGTCGCCGGCTGCGTGACCCTGGAGTCCAAGGAGCGGGAGCTCACGTTCCGGCCGTCGCACCAGGACGCCGTCTGGTTCGGCGGCATGCCGGCGGGCATGCGCGAGCTCGACCTTCCCGTCGGCCTTCCGCCCGACGTCCAAAAGATGCACGCGTGGTGGTGGCCGGCCGGCGACGCGGACGCGCCGGCGGTGCTCTATCTTCACGGCGCGCGCTGGAATTTGACCGGTCAGCTCCGCCGCATCGAGCAATTGCATCGATTCGGATTTTCCGTTTTTGCGATCGACTATCGCGGTTTCGGCAAGAGCGAAGGCGATCTGCCGTCCGAGGAGACCGTCTACGCCGATGCGCTGGCCGGCTGGCAATGGCTCGCCGCGGAGGTACCCGACGCGTCACGCCGGTTCATCTACGGCCATTCGCTGGGCGGCGCGGTTGCGATCGATCTTGCGGCGCGGCTCTCCGATCGGAATGCGCAGGCCGGCGGGCTGATCGTCGAGTCGACGTTCACCTCGCTGCCGGACATTGCCGCGGCGGTGACGTTCGAATGGCTGCCGACGCGACTTCTCCTGTCGCAAAAATTCGATTCGATCGACAAGATCTCGCGCGTGCGGATGCCGGTGGTCATCGCGCACGGCGCCAGCGACCGGATGGTGCCGCCGCGCTTTGCGAAGGTGCTCTATGAGGCGGCGCGCGAGCCGAAATCGCTCTTGGTCGTCGACGGCGCGACTCACAACAACACGATGATCGTCGGCGAGGACGACTATCGCGCGGCGATTACGAAGCTTTTCAACCTGCCGGTGTTGGCCGCGGTCGCGGCGAAAACGCACAGCGGGCCGCTCCGACCGGGGACGTAGTGCCGTTTCGCGGTCGTGGCATGCGGTCCGGCGCCGGTCCATTGCCTCGCTGTAGCCTACGAGCGGGCGTCTGATACTCGCCGCCGCACGTCACCAAAATTCGTCGGGGGACACGACAAACAAGCCCCGAATCCCGTGCGGAGGAAATCATGAGGAAGATCCTGCTCGCTTGCATCGCCGCCAGCGCGATCGCCGCTGCCAACAGTCCCGCACTTGCCCGCGATTCGCTCGTTCTGAACCGCAACGCCGCCATCCAGTTCGCGACATTGCCCGACGGCGTCCGCCATCCGGAAGGCATCACAGCCAATCCATTGACCGGCGACATCTTCGTCGCGACATTCGATTTCGGCCCGAACGCGAACAAGCTGATGCGCTTCGCGAAGAACGGGCACTTGAGCGCGACTAAGCGCGACTAAGGATTTCGGGGGCACGCCTATGCTGGGGTCTCGAATTCGCCGCCGCGCGCGCCATGGTCTACATCCGCAACTTTGGCGCGTCGACAGTGCAGCGCATCCCGGCCAATTTCCACGCGGGCGGCGGTCAAAGATGTAGCGACGCTGCCGAACATCGGTGCACCGGCCAATCGCAGCGTCGGCGACCCGGACGGCAGCAGCGACACGATCGTGTTCGGATCGAGCGGCTTTCCCGGGCCCCATGGGACGACGTTCGACCGCAGCGGCAACGCGTACGTCTCCGATTCGTTCCAGGGCGCGATCTTTCGCATCGACGGCATCGCGACCTGCGCGAAACCGTGTGCCGTGACGCTCGTCTCGCACGATCCGCTGCTCGCCACGGCAGGCTTTCCGCCGTACGGCGCCAACGGTCTCGCGCTCGATCCGAGCCAGACGTCGCTTTTCATCGCCAACACCGGCGACAACCGGGTGCTGAAAATGGATCTGGCGACCAAGGCGATTTCGGTGTCCGCCGAGAGCGTTCACGGCGCCGACGGGCTCGTGCAGGACGATGAAGGCCGGCTATCGGTTTGCGCCAATCAGGGCGACCAGATCGTCGCGCTGAACGAGAATGCCGCGCGATTGCGAAGCTGGGCGAATTCCAAGGCATCCGCAAGCACGGCACGCCCGACGGGCTGTTGTTTCCTGCGAGCCCGGTGATCGTCGACGGCTGGATCTATGTGACCAATCTCGCGCTTCCTCTCACCGGCAGCGCGGCCGAGTGGGGGACCGACGTGACGCGGTGGACCATGTCGCGCATCAAGTTGCCCAAGCGATAAGCGCATAAGAATAGAAGGAGGTACCGCCGGCCAGGCGGCGGTGCCTCCTTGCGCTCGTCGCGCGGGCAGAGAATTTGCTTTAGCCCTGCCATGTCACCCTCGCGCGCCACTTGTATATGACCGTTGTGGACCACAGCCGGCACGCTCCGGATCGATCATGACCATCCGCCGCCTGCAAACCCGGATCCTCGCGTTGTTCGTGCTGTTGATGGTCGTCGTCCAACTCGGCGGCTACGTTGTGGTCAACACCGTCGGCGTGGCGGCGGCGCGCAAGTCGATCGGCGGCGAGCTCGTTCGCGGCGCGCGCGTGTTCGATCGACTGAAGGAGCAGGACACCGAGCGCCTCGTGCAGGGCGCGCGCCTGCTCTCATCCGATTTTGCGTTCCGCGAGGCGGTCGCAAGCGGCGACCGCGGCACGATCGCGGCGGTCTTGTTGAGCCACGGCAAGCGCATCGACGCCGACATCATGATGCTGGTCGGGCTCAACGGGGATGTGATCGCCGACGCGAGCGGCGAGACGTGGGGCAAGCCGTTTCCATTTCCCCGGCTCCTCGAGGACGCGGCGAAATCGCAGCGCGCGAGCTCGATTACGATGGTGCGCGGTCGCCTGCACGAGTTGGTGATCGTGCCGGTACTGGCGCCGGCGCCGATCGCGTGGGTGGCGGTCGGGTTCAACGTAGACGACGTGTTGGCGCGGGAGCTCGGCAAGCTCACGGGGCTGCAAGTCTCATTTGCGTCGCGCGGCGCCGACGAGGAATGGCGGCTCCAGGCGAGCACGCTCCCGAGCGACGATCGGGAAGCGTTGGCGCGCGACTTCGCCGCCGACCGTTTTTCGCTCACCGACGATGACGGCAATGCGGCGTTTCGCGACGGCGCGATCACCCGCGTGCTGCCACTCTCGACCGAAACCGGCGCTAACGTTGTCGCGGTATTGCAGCAACCGATCACCGCGGCGCTCGAGCCGTTCCGCCGCTTGCAACACCAGTTACTTCTGGTATCGCTGCTCGCGGTTGGCGTGTCGATTTTGGCTAGCGTCCTGATCGCGCGCGGAATTGCGCGGCCAGTGGGTGAATTGGCGAACGTCGCGCGGCGGATCGCCGGCGGCGACTATTCGACGGATCCGCCTCTTTCCCGCGGCGACGAGATCGGTGAGCTCGCGACCGCGTTTCGCACGATGCAGCAGGGTATTGCGACGCGCGAGACTCGCATCATGGAGCTCGCTTATCGCGATACGCTGACCGGGCTCCCGAACCGCGCGAAGTTCACCGAGCGGCTCGACGCGGAGCTGGCCGCCGCCGCGGCGGAATCGCGTCGGCCGGTCGGCGTGCTGTTGATGGACCTCGACAATTTCAAGTACGTCAACGATACGCTCGGCCATTCGATCGGCGATCTCTTGTTGCGCGAAGTGGCGTCGCGGCTCCGTGCCGTGGTCACGACCGAAGGTGCGATCGTCGCGCGCCTTGGCGGCGACGAATTCGCGGTGCTCCTGCCCGGCAGCGACGCCGGCGCCGCCCGCCACGTGGCGCGCTCGGTTCTGATCGCGCTCGAAGTGCCGATGAATTTCGAGGACCATGGAGTCGACGTGCGCGCCAGCATCGGCGTCGCCGCATTCCCCGATCACGGTCTCGAGCGCTCGACGCTGATGCGGCGCGCCGACGTGGCGATGTATGCGGCGAAGCGGAACAACGTCGGTTCGCTGATATGGCATGCGCGCTACGAGCAATACGGATTGGAACGACTGTCGCTGATGAGCGATTTGCGGCGTGCGATCGACAACAACGAGCTCTTGCTGATGTACCAGCCGAAGCTCGCGCTCGGCGGGGACGGCGAGCACCACGTCGAGGCGCTGGTGCGCTGGCAGCATCCGGGGCGCGGAATGGTGCCGCCGATGGAATTCATTCCGTTCGCCGAACAAACCGGATCGATACGCTCGGTCACGCACTGGGTCGTCGGGCACGCGGTCGAACAATGCGCGAAGTGGCGCCGCGAAGGCCTCCCGATGAACGTATCGATCAACATCTCGGCACGCGACCTGATGGACGCCGAGCTTCCGGTGCGCTTCGCGTCGATGCTCGAGCAGTACGATTGCAAAGCGCAGTGGATCGCGCTCGAGATCACGGAGAGCGCGATCTTCGACGATCCGGGACACGCGATCGAAAACCTCCAGCTGCTGCACTCGCTCGGATGCCGGCTCTCGGTCGACGACTACGGCACCGGCTATTCGTCGCTGGCGTACCTGCGACGGCTGCCGCTGAACGAGATCAAGATCGACAAGTCGTTCGTTCAGCGGATGGCGCGCGACGCCGGTGACGCGGTCATCGTCCGCTCGACGATCGAGCTCGCGCACAACATGGGCCTCGACGTCGTCGCAGAAGGCGTCGAAGACGAGGCGACGTTCGAGCGGTTGCGCGCGCTGGGTTGCGACATGGTGCAGGGCTTTTACCTGAGCAAGCCGCTGACCGCCGCCGACGTGCCGCTATGGATGCGCTCGCCGCGCGCGAAAGCGGCCGCGGAAGTGCCCGAGTTGCGACGCGTCGTGTAGCGCGGTTTTCGCGCGCCGCGTGTCGGGGCGGCGACGGCGAATCCTGGTGTCAGTGAGAGGTCACGGGCCAGATCGATTAAGCTTCTTGCCCGTTCGCGCCCGCCCACGGTCACGATATCTTATCCGCGCCTGCTCGCTCCGCTCGACCTCGGCTTCGTCACGCTCCGCAATCGCGTCATCATGGGCTCGATGCATACGGGTCTGGAGGAAGCGCCCGACGGACGCGCGTGGCGCTCGCGCTTTAGGCCGCCGAGTTAGCGATTCCGCAGTCCACGGCGCTCCAACCTCGACGCCACCGGTACCGAACGCCTGAACCATTGCTTCGCATGCGCGCGAAGCGACGCGACAAAAGCCTCCGCAGCTGGCGAGAATGACCGCTCGCGCTTCTTGAGCACGCCAAGCTGGCGCGTCAGCCCCGGATCATCGAGCGGGTGGACGACGAGATCGGCCGCGGCGCTGATCTCCAGCGCCGACGACGGTAACAGCGTTGCCCCGAGTCCCGCTCGCACCATGCCGATCGCGGTCGCCATGAACGCGGGCTCGTAGGCCGGTGCTGCGATCTGCCCGAGCGTGGCGCACGCCTGGTCGACGATCCGTCGCACGCTGCTGTCGCGGTCCATCAGGATCAGCGGTGAAGCCAGCAAATCGGCGAGTTCGATGCGCTTCGCCGCGGCGAGCGGATGGTTGCGCGGCAGCACCGCGACCATTCGGTCCGAAGCGAGCGGCGCGAATTCGAGTTGCGCGTTGCTCGCAGGCGCGCTGGTCAGGCCGAAGTCAACATCGTCGCGGCGGATCATTTCGACGATCCGTTCGGCGAGTGCGTCCTTGAGCACGAAGGTCACGCCAGGGTGCTGCGCCTGGAAGCGTACGACAGCGCGCGGCAGCAGCGTCGACGAGACCGACGGCAACGCCGCGACGATGACGCGCCCAACGTTCATCCGCGAGACGTCCCGCGCGCGCGTCATGACGAGCTCCACGTCGGCCAAGATCTTATCGACGACGGGCAAGAGCTCGCGGCCCGCCTGCGTGATCGTCACCGAGCGCGTGCTGCGGTCGAACAGCCGAAGGTCGAGCGCCCCCTCGAGCTGGCGGATTTGCGCGCTCAATGCGGGTTGGGTCGTGAACAGCGCCGCCGCCGCCTTGGTGAAGCTTCCGTGTCGGCCGATGGCAGCGAAGGCCCGGAGCTGGCGCATGTCGACATTCATATCGATTCGCGATAGGTATTATAAGAATTATCTATTGGCATTATAGGTTGTATTGAGCTTCAATGCGTCGACGGCTGCACGAAGTTTGATGTGAACCCGTCGGTTCCCTAAGAACCACAAGCGGCCCCACAAAGGAGGAAGTCAGATGTCACCGGCTCTTTGTTGGAGCGGCACACCCACGCAAGTCGTCTCGGCCCTGATTTGCGCCGGAGTGGTCATTGCACTCCCCGTCGAGGCGCGCGTCACCAGGATCACCATCGTCAAGCAGGAATCGCCGACCTATTCCGGTCAAAGCTTCGGCGCGGCGGGTCAGTACGAAAAGATCATCGGCACCGCGTCGGGCGAGATCGACCCTGCCGATCGTCGTAACGGAATCATCCAGGACATTCAGTTCGCGCCGCGCAACGCCAACGGGAAGGTCGAATACACGGCGTCCTTCACGCTCGTCAAGCCGATCGACATGACGAAGGCCAACGGCATTCTGTTCTACAACGTCAACAACCGTGGCAATCGCAACTTCCCGTACAACCTTGGCGGAGATCCGGGCGACGGGTTCCTGCAGAACCAGGGCTATACACTGCTGTGGAGCGGATGGCAGGGCGATGTCGTTCCGGCAGTCAACCATGGCAACGAGTGGGTTCGGGTGCCCGCGGCGAAGAACGCAGACGGCTCTTCGATCACCGGTCCCGTCATCTACCGCGTAAGCAACATCGCGGCCGGCACCAACACGGTCTCGTTTACCGCGGTGCCTCCCGGCGGATTCACCGCGTTTCCGTATCGTCCCGCAACGCTGGACACGACGCAGGCGACTGCCGAGACGCACTCCGCGGAAAACGAAACGGCGGTGACGGGGACGGTCACGAAGATTGCCAGCGGCGATTGGGCGTTTGCCGACTGCCGCAACGTCGCATTCCCCGGCACGCCGGATCCAAGCCGGATCTGCCTCAAGAACGGATTCGATCCAACCCTCTTGTACCAATTCACGTTTACCGCGAAGGACCCGCTCGTGCTCGGCGTAGGTCTCGCCGCATACCGCGACGTCATCTCGTTCTTCCGCTATGAGGCCACTGACACGGCCGGCAATCCTAACCCGGTCGCTGGACTCGCTCACGTCCTCGTTGAAGGTACGTCGCAGTCGGGCAATTTGCTGAAAACCGCGATCCATCTCGGATTCAACGAGGATGAGCAGGGCCGCATCGTCGCCGAAGGCGCGAATTCCCATATCGCGGCGCGGCAGACCCCCATCAATTTTCGCTTTGCGCTGCCGGGGGGCGCGGCGACATTGTACGAGCCGGGCAGTGAGCCGGTGTTGTGGTGGGAGGACTACACCGACACCGTGCGCGGCCGGACCGGGGCCGGCATGCTCGATCGATGCCGCCTCACCCATACGTGTCCCAAAATCATAGAGACTTTCGGCGCGACCGAATTCTGGGATCTGCGCATGGGACCGGGGCTCTATGGAACGGGCACGACACCGGGTCCCGCGGGCCATGCCCACGTGCGGTGCGATTTCTCGCAGGGCCACCCGCCCGGGCTATGCAGGGATATCCCGCTGCCGGACAACGTGCACCGTTACTACTTCCCAGGCACGTCGCATGGCGGCGGCAGCGGCGCCTACAGCATTACCAATGCGCCTGCTTTCGGGGCCGGCGGCGGCTGTCAGTTCCAGTCGAATCCCAACAACGAGCAGGACTATCAGCGGGCGCTGTTCACGGCGCTCAAGGACTGGGTGATCTCGGGGACGCAGCCGCCGCCCAGCGTATATCCGAAAGTAAGCGACGGAACGCTCGTCACCTCGACCAAGGCGGCGATGGGGTTCCCGACGGTCCCGGCCATTCCGTTCAAGGACGGGTTCGACAACACGATGCTCGATTACGACAAGAGTATCCGCATTCT
>CATPAO010000256.1 GCA_955652025.1 Casimicrobiaceae bacterium | reverse complement strand
GCGACGGTCCCTGCCAACAGGAACGCCGGGACGAGCAGTCCTGCCAGGACAGCAGTTAGTTTTCTCATGCTTTCCCTCCCTTTGTGGTTGTCTCTGCGCTTCGCGTCTTACTTCCCGATCGGCGGTATCGGAATCATCCCTGGGAAGACATATGCCTGCAGCAGGGCGATCACACCGATCACCGAAGCTCCGGCGATCGAGTGCCAGAACACCGTGCGGAAGATCGGCCCCAACGCATACTTTCGTTCCTTGGGATCGTCGTAACACGCCGCGCACGCCACCATGATGGACTGGGCGTCGATCATTTTGCCCATCACGCCGCCGGTCGAGTTCGTGGCCACGATCAGGATCGGATTCAAGCCGAGCTGCTGGGCGGTGATTCGCTGCAGACTGCCGAACAAAGCGTTGGAGGCCGTGTCCGAGCCCGTGAGGAACACGCCGAGCCAACCCAGATACGCCGCGAAAAACGGATACATGAACCCGGCGCCCGTGAACGCGAGGCCGAGAACCGCATCCGTGCCGGCGTAACGCGTAAGAAAGCCGAGTCCGAGCACCTGGCCAATCACGAGGACCGGAATCTTCATGCGGCGCAGCGTCTGCACCAAGGCCTCTTTCCATTGCGCGCCGGTCAATCGCAGTACCAAGCCGGACAAGATCGCCGCGACGAAGACGCCCGTGCCCGCGGCCGACAACCAGTTGATGGTGAACCGAGCCACCTCGGGTTTCGCGTTGATCGGCGCGACCGGCGGCATCCGCTGCACGAGATTGTGCAGTGCTGGCATGTCCCACACCGGCAGCGAGAGCGTCCCCGCGAAAGGCGAGCCCAGCAGCGTGGTCGCGAAGGTGACGCCGGAGAACAGGCTGTTCAGATACGTCTTGAAAACAGGCATGCCCCACAGCGCGCAGCACAGGATCAGGATCACCCATGGCATCCACGCGTAAATGGTTTCCTTGGCCGTATACCGATACTTCCATTCGCTGCTGTCGGAGGTCGCAGTCACGGTACTCTTGCCGGCCTTGGCCAGGGCTTCGCGATCGGCCTTCAGGAGAAAGCGCGTCTTCGGGTGCCAGACAAAACGCAGGAACAGTGCCGTGCAAATAACCGAGAACACGCCCGAAACCACGTCGGTCATCAAGTGGAATTCGTTGGTACCTGAAGCATAGAACTGCATGAGGGCAAATGAGACACCCGCAACCAGCGCCGCGGGCCACACCTCGAACGCTTCCTTCCAGGTTCCGCCTTCCATCTTCACGAACGTGGCGACCAGCCAGAACGGAACGAGGACCGACACGAACGGCAGCTGCCGGCCCGCCATCGCGGAAAGCGTGACCTGGTCGAGACCGCTCACCGCGGCGAGCGTGACGATCGGGGTGCCGATCGCACCCCACGCCACCGGCGCGGTGTTCGCCAGGAGATTCAGAACCGCGGACTGAAATGGCTTGAACCCCAGGCCCACCATGACCGCACCGGCGATGGCCACCGGCGTCCCGAAGCCCGAGGTTCCCTCGATGATCGCGCCGAACGAAAACGCAATCAGCACGCACTGGAGCCGGCGGTCGAACGAGATGTGGACGATCGACTCCTTGACGATCTCGAATTTGCCCGACGCCACGCTCATCGCATACAGGAACATCGCAGCCAGGACGATCCAGATGATGCCGAGGAACCCCGAGAGCGTCCCGAGCGCGAAGGCCGAGACCGCCGCGGCAACCGGCATTTTGAAGACCAGACAAGAAATTAGGAATGCGGCGATGACGCCGAAAAACGCCGCATAGGGCGCGGAGATGCCCATGTGCACTTCGCCCTCCGCATCGCGGTACCTGTACAGCGCGATGAAATACAGCAGGACGAGAATCGGTATCGCCGCGACCACCGTGGAGAAAAACGCATTCCCCAACGGGTTGTAGATTTGCTGGTACATGTTCCCCCCTTTTGGACCAGCCGGACGGGAGCGCACGTCTCAGGTAACGATCCCCTAAGACTCTCCTAGTGCCGATGTTGCCCACCCGGGTCGCGCGACATGCTACTTCGGCGCGCGCGCGGCGGCAACCGCCATGTTGGTAGCCGTCGCGCTTCGGGCGCCCGCAGGCCCGGGGCCTTGCAGATCGCATCCAACCCGGTCAAGATTCCCCCCGAAGATTGTCAGGCCCTGGGTTGGCGATTCGGGCGATTGACCATCGAATAACAGTCGGAGGAGAGAACCATGACAGCACCGAGCCCAATCCGTACCTTCAATCGTCGCACCGTACTCAAGGGTGCGGCCGCGGCTGCTGCGTTGCAGGTGGCGCCGCCCTTCATCATCAAAGCACGCGGCGAGACCCCCCTGCGGATCGGCCTGGTCGATCCCTTGACCGGCGTCTACGCGGCGGTTGCGCAGAATGAAGTGATGGGCGCCAGGCTCGCCGTCCAGCAGATCAACGACAAGGGCGGCATCCTCGGGCGGCCGATCGAGCTGCTGGTCGAGGACTCGGCGAACGACGTCGGCACCGGCGTGCAGAAGGCGCGCAAGCTGATCGAGCGGGATCAGGTCACCTTTCTTATCGGCGATGTAAATTCCGGCATTGCCCAGGCCATCGCACAGGTCAGCAACGAGAAGAAGGTACTGCACATCGTCTCCGGCGGCCACACCGACACAATCACGGGCAGCGATTGCAAGTGGAACGTCTATCGCGTCTGCAACACGACGAGCATGGAGGCGAACGCAGTCGCCGACCTGCTCTTCACCAAGTACGGCAAGAAATGGCATTTCATTACGCCGGACTACGCGTTCGGCCACACGCTGCAGAAGGCCGCGGCGCTCGATTTGCAGAAGCTCGGCGGAACGATAACCGGCAACGAGCTCACGCCGCTCGGCACCACCGACTTCTCCGCCTATCTCATCAAGGCGCGCGCCGCCAATCCGGACGTTCTGCTGGTTCTGCCGCAGGGTTCCGACATGGTCAATTGCCTGAAGCAGATCGCACAATTTGGCATCGAAAAACAGATTCATGTTGCCGGGCTGCAGCAGGAACTCGAGTCGCTCGAGGCGATGCCGCCTGAGGCGCGCGTCGGCATCTGGATGTTCGAGTGGTATTGGAAGCAGCCCGGCGTGCCGGGTGTCGATAAGTTTGTCGCCGATATCCGAAAGATGAACGGCGGCAAGGTTCCCACGGCGCGTCACTGGTTCGGCTATACCTCGGTCCACACGCTTGCCGCCGTCGCGAACAAAGAGAAGTCCCTCGATGCGAGGAAACTCGCCGAAGCGCTCGGTGGGTTCGAGCTGGCGAGCGACGTCAAACTACAACCTAACAAGTGCTACTACCGCAAAGGTGACCACCAGTTGATGACTTCGGCCTTCGTGGGCGAGGCGCTGGGCAAGCCGGCCGGGGATCCCGAGGACCTCTTCCGCGTCGACAACGTGATTGCGGGGGACACGACCGCACCACCCGAGAATGCGACCGGCTGCAAGGTGCAATGGCCGGCCTGATCCCGCGGGCAACGCCCGAGCGGTGTCGCCGGGCGTCATTCCCATGACCATGATAGGCGTGCTTGGAATAGTAGTGGCGCGGCGAAGGCGCGGCATGCGTCAAGACGTGAGTCGGCGATAACCCAACTTCTCCTCTTCAACGTCACGAACGGGCTGATCATCGGTGCGTTTTACGTGCTGATGGCGCTTGGGTTGTCGCTCATTCTCAATTTGAGCAATGTGATCAACTTCGCCCATGGCGGCTTCCTTGTCGTCGGCGGCTACATTGCCTATACGATCACGCCCTATGTCGGCTTCTGGGGCGCGCTGCTGATCGCGCCGCTGCTCACCGCCATCATCGGTCTCGTCATCGAACGGACGCTTATTAGGAGGCTGTACGGGCGCGATCCGCTGTACAGCCTGCTGTTGACGTTCGGCCTGGCCTTCATCCTCGAGGACGGCACCCGTTTCATCTGGGGCGCGCAGGGCAAGCCGGTGACGATTCCTGCCGTTCTGGCGCAACCCCTGAGTAACGAGTTCTTCTTCATCACGGGCTACCGCCTGTTCATGGTCGGCACCGTGGCAGTCGCGGTGGGACTGCTTTTCGTGCTCTTGCGCTATACCCGCCTCGGCGTGCGCATCCGCGCCGGCACGCTCGACCTCGAAACTGTCGCGTCGCTCGGGATCAATGTGGGCAGATTGCGCTCGCTCAATTTTGCCGTTGGAATCTTTCTTGCCGGCCTAAGCGGCGTGCTCGCCGCAGGTCAGCTCGGGCTGGAGCCGACAATGGGAACGGGACTGCTGATGCCGAGCTTCATCGCCATCATTGTGGGCGGCGTCGGCAGCCTTACCGGCACATTGCTTGGCGGTTTGCTGATCGGTGTTGCATCCGGCGTTACTGCGGTGTTCCTGCCCGCGGCAAGTGAGGCGATCATGTATGTGCTGATGGCCGTGGTTCTGTTGATTCGACCGCGTGGGCTGCTTGGCGAAGAAGGCATGATGACGTGAGCGGACGGGAGCCATCCCGCAGGCTGCTGACGCTAGCGGTGATCTGGGTGGCGCTGGTGCTCGCGCCCTATTGGATGGCGCCGCTCGGCGGCTACACCGCGCTTGGCACGCGCGTTCTCGTGCTCGGATTGGCTGCCATGTCGGTGAATTTCCTTCTCGGATTTACCGGCGTGCTGTCCTTCGGTCACGCGGCGTATTTCGGGCTCGGTGCGTATGGCGCCGGCTTCGCATTGAAGTTCCTGGCGCCGAGCACGCCACTCGCCCTGCTGTGCGGCATGCTGTTGGGCGGCATTGCCGGGGCCCTGTTGGGCGCGCTCATTGCAGGTAGGCGGGGCGTCTATTTCGCCATGGTCACCATCGCCTTCGGCCAGGTCTTCTACTACATCGCCTTTCAATGGAGCTCGGTTACCGGCGGCGATGATGGGTTGCGCGGGTTTTCGCGCCAGCCGCTCGATCTCGGCATCGCGACGATCGATATCCTGTCGAACGCCGACGCGTTCTACTACTTCGTTTTGGTTTGCGTCGCGCTGGCGGCCGCTGCGATGGGCTTCGTCCTGCGCTCTCCTTTCGGACGCACCATGATCGCGATCCGCGAAAACGAGCGGCGCGCCAGCTTTCTGGGAATTCCCGTCGACCGCCATATTTGGATCGCCTTCACGCTGTCGTGCTTCTTCATGGGTTTCGCGGGCGCGCTCTACGCCCTCGTGAACAACTTCGCTGATCCGCGCGGGCTGCACTACACCCAGTCCGGCGATTTCGTGATGATGGCGGTCATGGGCGGTATGCGCAGCTTCTGGGGACCGCTGCTCGGCGCCGCCGTTTTCGTCGTGCTGCAGGATTACCTATCGAGCATCACCATCAATTGGATGTCGTTCGTCGGCATGTTGTTTATCGCAATCGTGCTGTTCTTTCCCCGCGGCTTGCTCGGGTTCATTCGGCGCAAGAGCGAAACATGAGCGTGCTCGAGGTGAGGAGCGTCAGCAAGCGCTTCGGACGCCTGGTCGCGGTGCGCGACATATCGCTGACCGTGGAGAAGGGCGAACTGCGTGCCATCATCGGGCCGAACGGCGCCGGCAAGACCACCTTTTTCAATCTCATCAGTGGCTTTTTCGCGCCGGCCACGGGAACGATCGCGTTCGAGGGCCGCGATATCACGCTGCTCCCCGCGTATAAGCGCGTCGCTCTCGGCATCGCACGCACGTTCCAGATCACCGAGATTTTTCCCGAGCTCAGCGTGTTCGATAACGTGCGCATCGCCGCTGAAGTGACCGCGGGATTTCGCCTGCGCCCATGGATCAGTCAGACCGAGAGAGCGGGGATCGGCCGCCATGTCGAGGCGACGCTAGAACTCACGGGTCTTGGCGCCAAGTCCGACCGACGGGTCGGAGAGCTTGCCCATGGCGACCAGCGAGCGGCCGAGATCGCGATCGCGCTGGCGCTCCGGCCGCGTCTGCTGCTGCTCGACGAGCCCACCGCAGGCATGGGCGATCAGGAGACCTATGAGCTCACGCAGATCATCCGTCGCCTCCGTCGCGACGGCGATTTCACCATTGTGCTGATCGAGCACGACATGCGCGTGGTCTTTCATCTCGCCGATCGAATCACGGTGCTCGACCAAGGCGGCCTCCTGGCCGAGGGCACCCCCAATGAGATTGCCTCCAATGAGGCCGTGCAGGCCGCCTACCTCGGCAGCGCCGCATGAGCGCAGCGCTCGTTGCCGAGGGCCTCCACACCTATTACGGCAAGAGCCATATCCTGCATGGCGTGGGTCTAGAGGTTGCGGAAGGCCAGATCACGGCGTTGCTCGGCCGCAACGGTGCCGGCAAGAGCACCACGTTGCGAAGCCTCATGGGATTGACGCCCGCGCGCCAGGGGCGCGTGACGATCTTCGGAGCGGACGCTACCCAATGGCCGACATTTCGGATCGCCGCGAGCGGTGTCGGCTATGTTCCGGAGGGGCGAAGAATCTTTGCCAATCTCAGTGTCGAAGAGAATCTGAAAGTGCCGCTGGAACGCGACGGGCCATGGACGATCGGGCGGATCTACGAGTTGTTTCCGCGCCTGGCCGAGCGCAAGCAGAGCCGCGGACGCCAGCTCTCCGGCGGCGAGCAGGAGATGTTGTCGATCGGCCGCGCGCTCCTGCTGAATCCCCGACTTCTTATTCTCGACGAGCCGTCGCAGGGCCTGGCTCCGCTGATCGTTCGGGAAGTTTTTCGCGTCGTGTCGAAAATGCGCGATGAGGGGATCTCCGTGCTGCTGGTCGAGCAGAATGCGCGTATGGCGCTCGAGATTGCGGATCATGCCTATGTGCTCGACGACGGCCGCGTCGTCTATTCGGGAAATGCACGTGAGCTCGCGGCCGATGAAAGTCGTGTTCGAGCACTCACCGGCGCCAGCGTAGAGGAATGGACGCCCTCATAGCGATTGCACGGCTTTCCCCGGGGCCGTCGGGCCGGTCGCCTGCGTGGGGCGGTTACTGTTGCATGCTGCGCCGCTGCAGGAGTAACCTCGATTCTGTCGTTGTGGCCGAATTCACACGACGGAGGAGACGATGCTCGTCAGCGAAATACTTCGCGTCAAGGGCAACACGCTGTTCACAACGACACCGGACGGGAAGGTATTCGACGCGGTCGCGGTGATGGCGCAGCACGATATCGGCTCGCTGGTTGTGATGGACCGCGGCCGGATGGCCGGCATGCTGACGTTCGCCGAGGTCCTGAAGGCGTTAGCGGACCGCGGCGGCACGATCGGGGAATTGCGCGTGGCCGACATCGTCCAGCGCGATCCGCTGACCGCCTCGCCCGGGCTCGACGTCATGGAGCTGCGGCGGATAATGCTCGAGCGCCACGCCCGCTACGTTCCGGTCTTGGAAGGCGCGACGCTGCAAGGCGTGGTCTCGTTCCACGACGTGGCGAAGGCGGTCTACGAGGAGCAGAGCTTCGAGAACCGCATGCTCAAGAGCTATATCAAGGATTGGCCGGAAACCGAGGGCCAGTAGCTTAGCGACCGGTCGGCGTGCGCAAAGTGGCCGTGATCGTCAGCGCTTCGCGCTGGCGATGGTCTGACGTGCCTCGAGTACGAACATCGCCGGCCGCTTGTCGAAGCGATTTCCATCCTGCGTGCGCCAGGCCGACGCGGCGCGCCGCTCGATCGTCTCCGTGGCAAGCGTGAGATCCACGGCGACGCACACGATCGTGTCCGGAGCGAGCGCGCTCGCGATGGTCGCCAGCATCGATACGTTGCGATAAGGCGTCTCGATGAACAGTTGCGCGCGGCGATGTGCCCGCGAATCGCGCTCGAGCTCGCGCAACGCATCGGCCCGCGCATCGGGTTTGACCGGCAGGTAGCCGTGAAACGCGAAGCTTTGTCCGTTCATGCCCGATGCCATCAGCGCGAGCAGCACCGCCGAGGGCCCGACCAGCGGCACGACGCGGATGCCCGCGCCGTGGGCCGCCGCCACCACCACGGCGCCCGGATCGGCGACGCCGGGGCAGCCGGCGTCTGAAAGCAAACCGACATCCCGCCCCTGGGACAGCGGGGCGAGCAACGAGGCAACGATCGCCGCCGTCGACAATTCCGGCAGCGACTGGACGTCAAGCGCTGCGATCGGCGACGCTGTCTCGAGCGATTTCAGGAATGCGCGTGCCGGCTTCGGCGTTTCGACGATCCAATGCCGGAGGCCGCGGGCGACGTCCAGCGTCCGTTGCGGCAGCACGTTCGCCGGCGGCACTGCGCCGAGCAGATTGGGCACCGCGTAGAGAATGCCGCTCACCATGCCAGAACCGACTCGCCTTCGGCGCGCAGGAGCTCGACGACCGCGATCAGCGGCAGTCCGACCAGCGCCGTCGGGTCGTCGCTCTCGATCCGCTCGAACAACGCGATACCGAGTCCCTCCGACTTGACGGCGCCGGCACAGTCGTAGGGCGTCTCTCGGCGCAGATAGGCATCGATCTCGGCGTCGGACAGCCGGCGAAACGTGCTGGTGACATCGACCAGCTCACTCCGACAGCGGCCGCTGTCGGAGTCGCACAAGGCCACGCTGGTGTGAAAGACGACGGTGCGGCCCGACAACGCGCGAAGCTGCGCGACGGCGCGCGCATGGTCCCCGGGTTTGCCGACCGGCGTGCCATCGAGATCGGCGATCTGGTCCGAACCGATGACGAGCGCGTGGGACAAGCGCGCCGCGACGGCACGCGCCTTCGCCAGGGCGAGCCGGATCGCCGTGGCCGATGGCGTTTCGTTCGCGCGCGGCGTTTCGTCGACATTCGGTGCGGCCACGTCGAACGGCAGGCCCAGGCGCTCGAGCAGTGCGCGCCGATACCGGGACGTCGACGCGAGCACCACCGTGCGCTTCGAGTTCTCCGTTGTTTTTGTGGGCATTTTTGACACCGATCGCGAATCTCGCTATTATCCAACGTTTTACGCGGCAGGCCGGCTCGAGCGGTTTCGGTAATGCCCTATGACGATGGGCCCGACGCCAACGCGCCCCGCCGGAGAGCTCCCGGCGCGCTTCGACGCTTTTCGGCTGGCGCGGGAACGCGGATCGCGCAGCGGATCGGTCGATGCGGCGTCACTCCCGCGTCTTGCGGACCGCATCGTTGAAACGGGAACGCCGGCGCCGGTGACGTGGTCGGTGGCCGGCACCGTGGATGCCATGGGACGGCCGGCATTGGCGCTGCGGCTCTCCGGCGTTGTAACGCTGGAGTGCCAACGGTGCCTGGGCGCGCTGCACTGGCCGATCGAGCATACGACTGAATTGGTGCTCGCACGGGATGACGCCGAGGCGGCGCGGCTGGATGCGGACGCCGACGCCGAGGTACTCGTGGCAACGGCGCCGCTCGATCCGATCACATTGGTCGAGGACGAGCTGGTGTTGACGCTGCCGTTCTCGGCGCGTCATCCGGACGACGAATGCACGGCGCCCGAATCCGGGTCGGAGGCGTAGGTCTCGGGCCCCAAGTGAAACGACAAGGAGAGCAGCATGGCCGTTCAGCAAAACAAGAAGTCGCCGTCCAAGCGCGGCATGCATCGCGCGCACGCCTTTCTCGCCAACCCGCCGCTTGCGGTCGAACCGGTGAGCGGCGAAGTGCATTTGCGCCACCATATCAGCCCGAGCGGTTATTACCGCGGCAAGAAAGTCGTCAAGACCAAAGCCGACGAGTAGCGCGGCCGCCGCGACCGCGTGCCGCGTCGCGCGGGTCCTTGCCGTATCCCAACCGCCGTCGGGCGTAGACTTGCGCTCGCGCGCTGCCGAATGACTCACGCGGCGAACCTGACGCCGCCCACGCCCTGATGCCGGTCACCCTCGCCATCGACGCCATGGGCGGCGACCACGGGCCATCGGTGACGGTTCCCGCGTCCGCCAAGTTTCTCGAGGACACGCCCGATGCGCGAGTGATCCTGGTCGGCCTCAAGGCCCCATTGGAAATGGCGCTCGCCAAGGTCAAGTCGGCCACGCGCGACCGATTGTCGATTCATCCGGCGACCGAAGTCGTCGATATGGACGAACCGCCGGCCGACGCGCTGCGCAAGAAAAAGGACTCGTCGCTGCGCGTCGCGATCAACTTGGTTAAGGACGGCACGGCCGACGGATGCGTGTCGGCCGGCAATACCGGCGCGTTGATGGCGATCGCGCGCTTCGTCCTGAAGACGCTGCCGGGGATCGATCGGCCCGCGATCGCGTCGCAGCTGCCGACAAAAAAAGGCGAAACGACCGCGCTGGACCTGGGCGCCAACGTCAACTGCACGCCGCAACAACTCGTGCAATTCGCGGTGATGGGCAGCGCGCTCGTCGCAGCCGTCGACGGCATCGAGCGACCCACCGTCGGTCTGCTCAACATCGGCGAGGAGGACATCAAGGGCAACGAAGTCGTCAAGCAGGCGGCCGAGCTGCTCAAGGCGTCGGGACTCAACTTCTACGGCAACGTCGAGGGCGACGACATCTACAAGGGGACGACCGACGTCGTCGTCTGCGACGGCTTCGTCGGCAACGTCGCGCTCAAGACGTCGGAGGGCCTCGCGACGATGCTCTACGAGTTCCTCAAGGCCGAGTTCACGCGCAATCCGGCGACGCGGCTTGCGGCGCTCTTCGCCTATCCCGTCCTGATGGCATTCAAGCGACGGATCGACCCACGGCGCTACAACGGCGCGACGCTGGTCGGATTGAAGGGCGTGGTCGTGAAAAGCCATGGCGGCGCCGACGAGCTCGCTTTCCGCTACGCGCTCGCCAAGGCGTACACCGAAGTCGCGCACGGCGTGCAGGAGCGCATCGCCCAACGCATTGCTGCCATGCCGGTCGTGACGCCGGCGGCCGTGCTATCCGAGCTGGGACCGTTCCCCCATGCATAGCCGCATCGCCGGCACCGGGCGTTACCTGCCGGCGACCGTGCTCACCAACGATCAAATTGCGCTGCGCATCGCCACGAGCGATGAATGGATTCGTGCGCGTACCGGTATCCGGCAGCGCCACATTGCCGCGGCCGGCGAACAGACGTCCGATCTCGCGCTCGCCGCGTCGCGCGCAGCACTTGACGCCGCCGGCATCGCCCCGCCCGACGTCGACCTGATCATCGTCGCGACGACGACCCCCGACATGATCTTTCCCTCGACCGCATGCATCCTGCAGGAAAAGCTCGGCGCGCGAGGCGGTCCGGCGTTCGACGTGCAGGCGGTCTGCTCCGGCTTCGTCTACGCGCTGGCACTCGCCGACCGGATGATCGCGAGCGGCATGGCGAGAAATGCGTTGATCGTCGGCGCCGAAATCTATTCGCGCATTCTCGATTGGAGCGACCGCGGGACCTGCGTGCTGTTCGGCGACGGCGCGGGTGCCGTCGTGCTGGTTCCGTCGGAGCAGCCCGGAATCCTGACCGCGCACTTGCACGCGGACGGCCACTACCGCAGCATCCTGTGCGTTCCAGGCCAGGTCCAAAACGGCGCCGTCACCGGCACGCCATTTCTGCATATGGATGGGCAGGGCGTGTTCAAGTTCGCCGTGAAAGTGCTGGCGGAAGTCGCGCAGGAGGCGCTCGACGCGACCGGCATGACGACGGACGCCATCGACTGGCTGATCCCGCACCAGGCGAACCTTCGGATCATGGACGCGACAGCGAAAAAGTTGAAGCTGCCGAGCGAACGAGTCGTCACCACGGTGGGCGAGCACGCCAACACGTCGGCAGCATCGATACCGCTCGCGCTCGACGTTGCGCTACGTGATGGCCGGGTTCGACCCGGTCAGCATCTGATGTTGCTGGGAGTGGGCGGGGGATTCACCTGGGGCTCGGTTTTCTTGCGCTGGACGTAGGGATTTTTGCGATGAAACTCGCTTTTGTGTTTCCGGGCCAGGGATCGCAACAGATCGGGATGATGGACGACTTCGTCGCGGACGCGGGCATCCGCGCGACGTTCGACGAAGCGTCGTCCGCCCTCGGCGAAGACTTGTGGGCGCTCGCGTCGAGCGGTCCGTCCGATGCGATCAACTTGACGCGAAATACGCAGCCGCTGATGCTGACCGCGGATGTGGCGATATGGCGGGCATGGCGTGCCGTCGGTGGCCCTGCGCCGTCGCTCGTCGCCGGTCATAGTCTTGGCGAATACGCGGCGCTGGTCGCCGCCGGTGCGCTGGAATTGCGCGACGCGGTGCCGCTCGTGCGCTTTCGCGCCGAGGCGATGCAGGACGCCGTCGGTCCCGGCGTCGGTGCGATGGCCGCGATCATGGGCGCCGACGACGCGGCGGTGTCCGAAGCGTGTCGCGAAGCCGCGCAAGGCGAGGTCGTCGAGCCTGTCAACTTCAACGCGCCGGGACAGGTGGTGATCGCCGGCCATAAGACTGCGGTCGAGCGCGCGATCGCGGCGGCGAAAGCGCGCGGCGCCAAGCGTGGCGTGTTGCTGCCGGTTTCGGCGCCGTTCCACAGCTCGCTATTGAAGCCGGCAGCGGAGCTTTTGGCGCAACGCCTGGCACAGATCAACATCATTTCACCCGCCATCGCGGTCTTGCACAATGTCGACGTGGCCGAGCATCCGACACCGGACGCGATTCGCGCCGTGCTGGCACGGCAGGCGGCAAGCCCCGTGCGTTGGAGCGACACGACCCGCGCGTTTGCGGCGCGCGGCGTCACGCACGTCGTCGAATGCGGTCCGGGTAAAGTGCTCTGCGGCCTCGTGCGGCGGATCGACGAAAGGCTGGCGGCGTTCGCATTGAACGACCGCGCTTCGATCGACGAGGCGCGAGCCGCTCTCGACGGCGCGTGACGGATCCTAGAATGGCCCACACCGATCTGGCAGGACAAGTGGCGCTCGTGACGGGCGCGACACGCGGTATCGGCCGCGCGATCGCGCTGGCGCTCGCCAGCGACGGCGCGAGCGTGGTCGGAACCGCGACGACGGCCGAAGGCGCAACGGCCATCAGCGCCTACCTGCGAGAAAGCGGGGCCGCCGGCGAGGGTATACAACTCGACGTCACCGACGCCGCGGCAACCGATACGGCGCTCGCGGCGATCGAGTCGCGCCATGGCGCGATCGCGATTCTCGTCAACAACGCCGGCATCACGCGCGACAATCTGTTGTTGCGGATGAAGGACGACGAATGGGACGCGATCATGGCAACTAACCTGAAGCCGGCGTTCCGCCTCGCGAAGGCCGTGTTGCGCGGAATGATGAAAGCGCGACACGGGCGGATCATCCAGATCGGCTCGGTCGTCGGTTCGTCGGGTAATCCCGGCCAGGCCAATTACGCGGCGGCCAAGGCGGCGCTCGTCGGCTTCACCAAGTCGCTCGCGCAGGAAGTCGGGAGTCGCAACATCACGG
>CATPAO010000255.1 GCA_955652025.1 Casimicrobiaceae bacterium | reverse complement strand
GTGATGTACGGTGCGATCGAAGGCGAAGCGTATTTCCGCGGTGTCGCGGGCGAACGCTTCTGTGTACGCAATTCGGGCGCGTCGGCGGTCGTCGAAGGCACCGGCGACCACGGCTGCGAATACATGACCGGCGGCACCGTCGTCGTGCTCGGACGCACCGGACGCAACTTCGCCGCCGGCATGAGCGGCGGCATCGCGTATGTCTACGATCCGGACGGCACGTTCGCATCGCGGTGCAACGCGTCGATGGTCGCGCTCGAGCCGCTTTTGCCCGAAGCCGAGCAGGCGGCCGCCGAGGTCGATCTCGCCGCTGCGGGTAAAGGTCGGCTCCTTCATCAGGAGCAGTTCGACGAACCGATCGTGCGAGCGCAGATCGAGCGTCATTTGCGTTACACGGGGTCGACGCTGGCGCTCAAGGTGCTCGACGACTGGGAAGCTTCGCGGGCGAAGTTCGTCAAGGTGTTCCCGCACGAATACAAGCGCGCGCTCACCGAAATGCATGCCAGGCGCGCGGCGCTGAAGACCACGGCGACCAAGCAGCGCGAGGCCGCTTGATGGGCAAGGTGACGGGTTTTATCGAGTTGCAGCGGATCCAGGAGGCGACCGAGCCGATCGCCCGGCGCGTCACGCACTATCGCGAGTTCATCCTGCCGCTCGCCGACGACGAGGCGGCGAAACAGGTCGCGCGCTGCATGGACTGATGCATCACGTTCTGCCAGACCGGGTGCCCGATCAACAACATCATTCCGGACTGGAACGATCTCGCGTATCGGCAGCAATGGCGTGCCGCACTCGACGTGCTGCATTCGACGAACAATTTTCCCGAATTCACCGGCCGCGTTTGTCCGGCGCCGTGCGAGGCGGCGTGCACGCTCAACATCAACAACGATCCGGTCGGCATCAAGTCGATCGAGCATTTCCTGATCGACAAGGGTTGGGACGAGGGCTGGGTCGTGCCGCTGCCCCCGGCCGCCAAGACCGGCAAGCGAGTCGCCGTCGTCGGTTCCGGTCCCGCGGGACTCGCGTGCGCGCAGCAGCTCGCGCGCGCCGGGCACGACGTCGTCGTGTTCGAGAGGGAGGACCGCATCGGCGGCCTGTTGCGTTACGGCATCCCCGATTTCAAGATGGAAAAGCATCTGATCGACCGGCGCATGGCGCAGATGGCGGAAGAGGGCGTCGTCTTCCGGCCGAATGCGCACGTCGGCGGCAACGTTCCCGCGGCGACCCTCTCTGCCGAATTCGACGCGATCGCGTTGACCGGCGGCGCAGAGGAGCCGCGCGACCTGCCGGCGCCCGGACGCAATCTTGCCGGCATCCATTTCGCGATGGAGTTTCTGCCGCAACAGAACAAGGTCGTCGCGGGCGACACCGTTCCGGATCAAATCACCGCGACGGGCAAGCACGTCGTCGTGATCGGCGGCGGCGACACCGGTTCCGACTGTGTCGGCACGTCCAATCGCCAGGGCGCCGCGTCGGTGACGCAATTCGAGCTGTTGCCACAGCCGCCGGAGACCGAGAACAAGCCGCTGGTATGGCCGTATTGGCCGATCAAGCTCCGCACGTCGACGTCGCACGAGGAGGGCGTGGCGCGCGACTGGGCGGTGGCGACGAAGCGCTTCGAAGGCCACAACGGTCGCGTCGAGAAGCTTGTCGCGTCGCGCGTCGAATGGCGGAAGGACGCCGGCGGGATGAAGATGATCGAGGTTCCAGGGAGCGAGTTCGACATGAAGGCCGATCTCGTGCTGTTCGCGATGGGCTTCACCGGTCCGGTCGCAAAGGGGCTGCTCGAGCAGTTCGGCGTCGAACGCGACCACCGCACCAACGTCAAGGCCGACACCGACGACTACAAAACGTCGGTGCCGAAAGTCTTCGCCGCCGGCGACATGCGCCGCGGCCAGTCGCTCATCGTCTGGGCGATCCGCGAAGGGCGCCAATGCGCACGCGCGATCGACGAAATGCTGATGGGCGGCTCCGCATTGCCGCGTTGATCGGCGGTGCAATGAGCGCCGCCGGGCCGTCCCAAGGCGCGAATTGCGCCCCCTGTGGGGGCAGCGCAGCGGCGGAAGCCGCAAGCGCTGGGGGTCGTATGAGCGCCGCCGGGCCGTCCCAAGACGCGAATTGCGGCCCCTGTGGGGGCAACGCAGCGGCGGAAGCCGCAAGCGTGGGGGTCGTCCTATGAGCTCGGTCGTCACGCTCGACATCGCGAGCTGGTGTCCGGCGGTGTCGCCGGCGCGAACCGAGGAGCTCGCGTGCTTGCTCGAGGCGGGCGGCGTGCTCTCGCTGCCGCGGCTCGCCTTCGCCTTCGAGGGCGACGAGCCGCGCTTTCTCGATCCCAAGTGGTCGGACGGTCATGCGAAAAACATCAGCCTCGAGGGCGCCGTGATCAAGGGCGCGCGCGGCAACCCGGACGACCTCCTGGCGCTCGCGCGAATGGTGGGGCGCTTTGCCGCGAACGCGAGCGGACTGATCGCCGCGCTGTTCCCGCGTTACGCGCCGCATTTGACGCGCGCCCGCACCAGCTATCGCCCGCAACCGGCGAGCGGGCGCAAGGTGTCGTGGCGCAAGGACGACACGCGGCTGCACGTCGATGCATTTCCGTCGCGGCCCAATCGCGGCGAGCGAATCCTGCGCGTGTTCTGCAACGTCAATCCGCGTGGCGAAGATCGCGTATGGCGGGTCGGCGAAGCATTCGAGCCGATGGCGCGCCGCTTCATGCCGCGAATTCGCGCGTTGCGCCGGGGCGAATCGGCCGTGCTGGCGGCGCTGCGCGTCACCAAGGGACCGCGCAGCGATTACGATCATTTGATGCTGGGCCTGCACGATTGCGCGAAGTCCGATCTCGGCTATCAACGCGAGTGTCCGCAAGAAGAGGTGCGCTTCGCGCCCGGCACGTCGTGGATCTGCTTTTCCGACCAAGTGATGCACGCGGCCGCGGCGGGCCAGTACATGCTCGAGCAGACGATTCATTTGCCGCTGGCGGCACTCTACGTGCCCGAGCTTTCGCCCCTCGCGATCCTCGAGCGTCTTACCGGACGCACGCTCGCCGCCTGATATCCTCTGCGACGCCGGCCGGCATTCAAGCCGCCGGATCGCATGGCCGTCATCGAGAACGACACCTTCCTGCGCGCGTTGCGGCGCGAGCCGACGCCGTATACGCCGATCTGGTTGATGCGGCAGGCGGGCCGCTATCTGCCCGAATACAACGCGACGCGCGCCCGCGCCGGCAGCTTCATGGCGCTTGCCACGACGCCCTCGCTTGCGACCGAAGTGACGCTGCAACCGCTCGCGCGTTACCCGCTCGACGCGGCGATTCTGTTTTCCGACATCCTGACGATCCCCGACGCGATGGGCCTCGGGCTGTCGTTCGTCGAGAACGAAGGGCCGCGCTTTGCGCGAACGATGGCGGACGAGACGTCGATCGCTGCGCTCGCCGTGCCGGACATGGCGCGATTGCGGTATGTATTCGACGCGGTCGCCGAAATCAAGCGTGCGCTGCACGACCGCGTGCCGCTGATCGGATTCGCCGGCAGCCCGTTCACGCTCGCTTGCTACATGATCGAAGGCGGCGGCAGTGCCGATTTCGCGACCGTGCGCAAGATGGCGCACGCGCGTCCCGATCTGCTCGCGCGAATCGTCGACGTCAACGCGCGCGCGGTGACGGGCTATTTGCGCGAACAAATCGCCGCGGGTGCCGACGCCGTGATGCTGTTCGACACGTGGGGCGGCGTACTCACCGCCGAGTCGTGGCGCCGCTTTTCGCTGGCGCCGATGCGCAGGGTGGTCGCGGAGCTTGCGTCGGGCAGCGAAGACGCGCGCGTGCCCGCCATCGTCTTCACCAAAGGCGCGGGTGGTTGGCTCGACGATCTCGCCGATTGTGGCGCTGCATGCGTCGGACTCGACTGGACGATCGACTTGGCGGCCGCGCGCCGACAGATCGGCGCGCGCGTCGCGCTTCAGGGCAACCTCGATCCGCTCGTGCTCCTCACCGATTCCGAGACCGTAGTGCGCGCGGCGGAAGCCGTTGTGCGCTCCGCCGGTCCCGCGCCAGGCCACATATTCAACCTGGGACACGGCCTCGTTCCGGCGACGCCTCCCGATCACGTGGCGGCGCTGGTGGAGGCGGTGCACCGGGCGTCCGCGCGAGTGCGTTGATCGAGCCTTCACGTCTATGCGCGTTCGTCAACGAACGACGTTGCGTGGCGACTTTTGTTCTACGGGGTCTTGACAAACGGGCGCCGCAGGTGATGCCCGGGCACTTATGCACATGTCCTAGCGAGCCATCACCCGGCGGGCGGCGTCGCGGCGCTCTCGCAGAGGATAGATCGCAATTAATTGAATCAACAACGAAAAACGACGGTTATACGACAACGCATCGACGTGCGGTCGCGCACCAAGGAGACTTCAGCGGCATTGTCAAGTGACTTACGCACACATCTATCCACAGCCCGTGAAGGTCGCAAAAGGGTCGTGGAAAAAGAATGACTTGCAGGCCATTGCTGCAAGATGTGGTGAAGATTTCGATCACTCCAGCTTGTGCGGTCGGCCTGCTTAAATATTTTCGTGGCGTCGATAAATACTTTCGTGGCGTCGAAACAACAATGACGATTGCTCGGATCGCGTTGCCTGTCGCGCTCGACCGGAGCTTCGATTATTGGATTCCCGACGGGCCGGCGATCACGCGGGGCGCGATCGTGCGCGTCCGTCTGGCGGGCCGTTCGCTGATCGGCGTTGTCGCCGACGTCGTAACGGAGTCGGAAGTATCGCGCGAACGCGTGCAGCCGATCGACGAAATCGTTGCGCTGCCGCCGCTCTCCGATGACGTGATGACGCTGGCCGAATTCGTCGGTGATTACTACCAGCAACCGCTCGGCATGACCGTTGCCTTGGCTGTTCCGCCGCTGGGGACGCGCGACACAGCGGTTCGCCCAACGATCGTCGCGCTTGCGCTGACCGCGCAAGGCCACGCGTCATTGCCGGCACGACTTGTCCGCGCGCCGGCGGCGCAACGGCTCTTTGCGCGATTGGCCGCCGCTGCAACGGGACTGTCGGCCGATGAGATCCATGCGCTGCCATCGCATCTGCGACAAACGTTGCGAAGGTGGCAGGCGGAAGGCGACGTCGCGCCCATCCTGTCGCAGGCGACGCCGCCGCCAACGCAACTCAATGACGATCAACGGTCGGCGGTCGACGCGATCGACGGTGCGTCCGGCACGTTCGCCACGTTGTTACTGCAGGGTGTGACCGGCAGCGGAAAGACCGACGTCTATCTCGCGGCGGCCGAGGCGGCCATCGCGCAGGACGGTCAAGTTCTGATGCTCGTACCAGAAATCAACCTGACGCCGCAACTCGAGATGCGCGTGCGCGCCGCGTTGCCGCGCGCACGTGCCGTGACGCTGCATAGCGGTCTCGCCGATGGCGAACGGCGCGCCCACTGGCTTGCCGCCGCGCGTGGCGACGCCGATCTCGTCCTGGGGACGCGGCTGTCGGTGTTCTGCGCGTTGCCGCGGCTCGCGCTGATCGTCATCGACGAGGAGCACGATGCCTCCTACAAGCAACAGGAGGGTGTCCGCTATCACGCGCGCGATGTCGCCGTCTGGCGCGCGCGTTCGCGCGGCGTGCCGATCGTCCTCGGCAGCGCGACACCGTCGCTCGAGTCGTATGCGCAAGCCCGCGCCGGTCGCTATCGCCATCTCAGACTGTTGCGCCGCGCCGATCCGCGCGCGACGCTGCCGCGGCTTGCGTTGGTCGGCAATCGCGGCGCCGGCGCTCACGATGGCATTGCCGGCCCGCTGTGGGACGCGCTTGGCGCTTGCCTCGCACGCGGCGAACAAGGTCTCGTCTTCGTCAATCGGCGTGGCTTCTCGCCGTCGCTCAAATGCGGCGCGTGCATGTGGCAGGCGGAGTGCCCGCGTTGCAGCGCGCGGCTGACCGTGCATCGCGAGCCGCCGTCGTTGCGTTGCCACCATTGCGGCCATGTCGAGCCGCTGCCGCGCGCGTGTCCGCAATGCGGCAACGTCGACCTGCTGCCGTTGGGCTATGGGACGCAACGGCTGGAGCGTGCGCTGGCCGCGGCGTTTCCGCGCGCCCGCATCGCACGAGTCGATCGCGACAGCACACGCGCGAAAGGCGCGTTCGCCGCGATCAGGGCAGGGGTCGCGACGGACGCGATCGATTTGCTGATCGGCACGCAAATGCTAGCAAAGGGACACGATTTTCCGCGCCTCACGCTGGTCGGTGTGCTCGGCGCCGACAACGCGCTCTACAGCGCGGACTTCCGCGCCACCGAGCGATTGGCCGCGTTGCTGATCCAAGTGGCGGGGCGCGCCGGCCGCGCGGGCCTGGCCGGCGAGGTCGTCGTGCAAACCGATTTTCCGACGCATCCGGTTTACGAAGCGCTGAAGTCCCACGACTATGACCACCTGGCGCGACAGCTGATCGCCGAACGCGAGGCGGCAGAGCTGCCGCCGGCGACCCACGTTGCGCTGCTGCTTGCCGAAGCACATCGGCGCGACGACGTCGACGCTTACCTCGGTCGCGCGCACGCCGCGGCAGAGGCACTGCTGCGCCCCGGCGACGCCGTGACCGTATTTGCGCCGGTGCCGGCGCTGCTTTCGCGCCGCGCCGGCATGGAGCGCGGACAACTCGTCGTGCAGAGCGCGCGGCGCCGTGCGTTGCACGCGTTTCTATCCGGCTGGCGCGAGGAATTGGCAGCGCTTCCCGCCGCGCGCGTTCGTGTCGCGCTGGACGTCGATCCCGCGAGCTTCGGCTAGACTCTATAATGCACGTTTGTTGCGCGAAGGCGCGCGCGGGAACCCGATGCAGGTCGATGCACGAGAGAAGATCGAACAGGCGTTGAAGGATGCGATTCGCAAGCAACTGCCGGAAACAGGCGACCTGACGCCGACGCTCGAGCGACCGCGCAATCCCGATCACGGCGACTTTGCGACGCCGGACGCGCTCAACCTCGCGAAGAGAACACGGCAGAATCCGCGCAAGCTGGCTGAAGCGATCGCAGGGGCGACCGGGCCATCGCTTCAAGGTTACGCGTCCGCCGAGGTCGCGGGTCCCGGCTTTATCAATTTCCGCTTGGCGCCCGCCGCACGGCAGGCGATCGTCCCGCGCGTGCTGGCGCTGCGCGATCGTTTTGGACAGAGCGACGCCCATCGCGGACAGCGCGTGATGATCGAGTTCGTATCCGCCAATCCCACCGGACCGTTGCACGTCGGCCACGGCCGGCAGGCGGCGCTTGGCGACGCGATTGCCCGACTTTTCGAAGGGCAGGGCTACGCGGTTACACGCGAGTTCTACTACAACGACGCCGGAGCGCAGATCGAGAACCTCGCGCTGTCGGTGCGGGCGCGAGCGCACGAGCTCCTCGGATCGCACGAGGCGTTTCCCGAGGACGGTTACCGCGGCGATTACATCCGCGAGATCGCGCAGCGCTATCTCGACGAGGTGGGGCGCGACCTGTCCGACATCGAATCGATTCGTCGTTTTGCGGTGGCGGAGCTGCGCAAGGAGCAGGACCGCGATCTGCAGGCGTTCGGCGTGCAATTCGACCACTACTACCTCGAGAGCTCGCTCTACACCGATGGCCGGGTCGACGCGACGGTCGCGAAACTCGCCGCATCGGGATCGACCTATGAGCACGAGGGCGCGCTGTGGCTCAAGACGACCGGCTACGGCGACGACAAGGACCGCGTAATGCGCAAGTCGGACGGCGGCTACACGTACTTCGTTCCCGACATCGCCTATCACGTCACCAAGTTCGAACGCGGCTTCGCGAAGGCGATCAACGTGCAGGGCTCCGATCACCACGGCACGACCACGCGGGTGCGCGCGGGCTTGCAGGCGCTCGGGATAGGCATTCCGCCGGGCTATCCCGACTACGTGCTGCACAAGATGGTGACCGTGATGCGCGGCGGCGAGGAAGTCAAGATCAGCAAGCGCGCCGGCGGCTACGTAACGCTGCGCGATCTGATCGACGAAGTCGGCAAGGACGCAGTGCGTTTTTTCCTCGTGTCGCGCAAGGCCGACAGCGAGTTCGTGTTCGACATCGACCTGGCTCGTTCGCAATCGGAAGAGAATCCGGTCTATTATGTTCAATACGCGCATGCACGCGTCTGCTCGGTGCTGCGGCAAGCGGGCATTCCGGCGGCCGATGCGCCGTCGCTGCTGGCTGACGCGGATTTGACGCCCCTCACGAGCCCGTACGAGAACGCGCTCCTGCGGCGAATCGCCGATTTCCCGTCGGAGGTCGCGACCGCCGCGCGCGACCTCGCGCCGCACCTCATCACGTTTTATCTCAAGGATTTGGCCCAGGAATTCCATAGTTACTATAATGCCGAACGTTTTCTCGTCGCGGACGAGCGCGAAAAGCGGGCGCGACTCGCGCTGGCCGTCGCCGCGGGGCAGGTGCTTCGCAACGGCCTCGCGGTGCTGGGAATAGGCGCGCCCGAGCAGATGTGATCGCGAAGATGCGCGCATCCGCGCACGTTCGACAACCATGAGCCGACACAACTCTTCCCCTAAGCCGCAAAGAACGCTTTCAAAATCGTCGCCGCAGCGCGCCCGCGGCAGCACACTGCTCGGGATTTTCGTCGGCGTGGTCATCGGTCTCGGGATGGCGGCGGCCGTGGCGTTTTGGCTGATGAAGAACAATCCGGCGTTCGTGCCCGCGCAGGGCGCCACCGCGCGCGAGACCGCGAAGGACGCGACACGCAGCGCGAAGAACGATGCGGCGGAGAAGCCACGGTTCGATTTCTACAAGATACTGCCGGGTGCCGAAGAGGCGCGCGTGACGCCCGAGCGCAAAGCGGCCGACAGATCCGATCGCGCCGTTGTCGATCAGGCCAGAGACCGTACAGCCGCCAAAAGCACCGAGGCGACGCCCGAGCGCGCCAGCGACAAGGTGGCGAGCGTCGACACGCAGGCGAAGGCCCCGAAGTCCGGCGAGCGCTTCTGGCTGCAGACCGGATCGTTCTCCACCGAGTCCGATGCCGAGAATCTGAAGGCGCGCCTTGCATTCGCCGGCTGGGAGGCGACCGTGCAGCAGGGCGTGATGCCGGACAAGGCGGTGCGGTTCCGCGTCCGTCTCGGGCCGTACGACAACCCGGACGAGATGCAGCGGATCAAGTCGGATCTGGGCAGGCGGGGATTCGACGCGGCAGTCATCAAATATTGAATGGCAGCGGGTCCTACGCGCGGAACTCGCGTCAGCGCATCGGGACCAACAGCCGTTATGCCGGGACCCCGGCCTACCTAGGGAGTGGAAATGAGATCGTTTGCAGCAGAATTCCGCGCGCCGCGCGGCGTCACGCGCCGCACATTCGTCACGCTGGCGCTCGCCAGTGCGTTGGCGGCGTTCGCGGGGCCGGTCGCCGCGCAACTGGTCGAGGGCAAGAACTACGCGCGCCTCAAGGTCCCGGTTGCAGTCGAGACTGGCAAGAAGATCGAAGTGATCGAGTTCTTTTCCTACGGCTGCCCGCATTGCGCCGAGCTCGAGCCTTACCTGACCGCATGGCTCGCCAAGCTGCCTCCCGACGTGCAATTCCGTCGCGTTCCGGTGATGTTCCAGGATCGCTGGATCAATCTCGGCAAGATCTATTACACGCTCGACGCATTGGGCGACGAAACCAAGCTTTCGCCCGACGTGTTCCGCGCCATTCACGGCCAGAACGTGAGCCTGTGGCAAGACGCGACATTCTTCGACTGGGCGGCCGGGAAGGGGCTCGATCGCAAGAAGGTCGAGGACGTCTACAACTCGTTCGGTATCGGCGGCAAGATGAATCGCGCGAAGCAGCTCGCGCAAAACTACAACATCCAATCGGTGCCGACGGTGATCGTCGACGGCAAGTTCATCACGGCGTCCGACAAGGTCGGGTCGCACGCGCAACTGCCGGCGGCCATCGACGAGTTGATCCTCAAGGCGCGCGCCGAGCGACCGAAGGCGTGACGCGGGCCTGGCGGAGCCAGGCATGAGAGTCTTCCTGACCGGCGCGTCGTCGGGAATCGGCGAGGCGCTGGCGCGGCATTACGCGGGCCGCGGTGCGACGCTCGGATTGTTTGCGCGCCGCGAGACCGAATTGCAGCGGATCGCGGCGGCGCTCGCGCCGGCCACTGCCGTAACGTATGCCGGCGACGTCCGCGACGCCGAGGCGCTGCAACGGGCCGGGCGCGATTTTGTCGGTCGTTTCGGCGCGCCAGACATCGTGATCGCGAACGCCGGCGTTTCGCGCGGAACGCTCACGGCAGAGGCCGAGGACTTGCCCGCGTTTCGCGCGGTGTTCGACACCAACGTGCTCGGCATGGTCGCGACATTTCAGCCGTTCGTCGGGCCGATGCGCGAGGCGCGACAGGGCGCGCTCGTCGGCATCGCGAGCATCGCGGGATTTCGCGGATTGCCGGGCTCGGGCGCCTATTCGGCGTCGAAAGCGGCGGCGATTACCTATCTCGAAAGCCTGCGCATCGAGTTGTTCCGAAGCGGCGTCGCCGTCGTGACGATCTGTCCCGGCTACATCGCGACGCCGATGACGGCGGACAATCCCTATCGGATGCCGTTCCTGATGCGGCCGGAAACGGCGGCGCGCAAAATCGCAGTGGCGATCGACCGGAAACGCCGCTTCTACGTGCTGCCGTGGCAGATGGCGTGGGTCGGGCGGCTCATGAGGGTCGTGCCGCGGCCGCTCTTCGATCGCGCGCTCGCCAACGTGAAGGTCAAGCCGCGGGTGCCCGATTGAGAGCTGGACCGTGTGAGGAAGATTCCATGAAAAAACTGCTGATGCTGATTGGCCTCGTATTCGGAACCGCGATTCCTCTTGCGGCGATGGCCCAAGTAGCCGTGTCGCCGCAAACCAATCACGAAGCGCTGCTCTCGAGCCCCGATGCGCGCCTCGCCGCCAACAAGCGCCTTGTGTACGACTTCTGGCGCGAAGTCTTCGAGGCGGGCCACATGGAGCTCGCCGATAAATATGTGGCCGAGGGCTACGTCCAACACAATCCAAATGTACAAACCGGCCGTGCGGCGTTCATCGATTTCTTTTCGAAGCGCGGCAAGCCACAGCCGATCGAAGCGCGAGTGAAGGCGCCGTTGGTGGCTATCCTCGCGGATGGTGACTTGGTGGTTCTGAGTTTCGTGCGCGAAGGGGTCGACCCGAAGGACCCGTCGAAGAAGTACACGACGACCTGGTTCGACATGTTCCGAATCGAAGCCGGAAAGATCGCCGAGCACTGGGACGCGGCGCCGAAAATGTAACGGCACGCGCGCCGGCGCGCTGTCCGGCATATCGATCGCACTCGCGGTAACGTCGAACGCTAGAGCGGCACGCGGACGCCGACTGTGATGCCGTAGCCGTCGCTCTTGCTGCCGGTTCCCGAACCCGTGATGAATCCGGTCACGCGTCCGAAGTCGGCGCTGCCGCCAACGACGTAGCGGACGAAATTGTTGCCGGGCTTCAACCCAGGTACCGAGTAGGAGAGCGGCGATCCCACCGGCGTTGCGGTGACGAAGCGATCGTCGTTCTTGCTCTCGTTCTCCCACGTGACGCGCGCGAACGGGCGGAACATTCCGGCGCGGCCGGTGATCTGCCAGCCGAGGCTTGTGAGCAGCGATTTCCTTTTCTGCTCGGCGTACGAAAGCGCCGTGCTGTCTGCGCCATTTTCCGCGAACGCGTCGACGCGCACCTCTTGAAACGCGACGCGCGCCCACGGGCCGTGTTGCCAATCGGGATTTAGGTTGAACCAGTAGCCGCCGAGCACGCTGCCCATGAAGTGCCAGCCGTTCGCGTCGGCGGATTCAACGCGGTCGAGCGCGCCGAGCTGGATGTGCCGGCGAATGTTGCCGTAATCGAGGCCGCCGCCGCCCAACGTCGCGCCGATGTACCACGGTCCCTCGCCATAGCCCACGTAAAACGTGCCGGTCGTCTCCTTGAGCTTGTAGCCGCCGTTGCCGCCGCCGAAATCGCCCTTGTTTTCCGTGTAGCCGAACATGACGCCGACGAGCAGCCGCTCGGAGAGCTTGGCGTCTCCGCCGACGACAAGCGTGTTGAGGTCGGCCCTCCCACTCAAGAACCGGCCGTCGATATCGTTGTGGCCATAGTCGTACGCGCCCCACGCCTCGAACTTGCTCATCGGTCGCGACGAGTTGATGCCCGAGATCATTCGCGCGTCGATGGCGCGGAAATTTGCCTGCTCGACGCCAAGCGGCGCCTCGGCCAGCGACGAGATCTGCGACGGCCCTTCGATCATCGACGCGACCGCTTGCGCGGAGATCAACGCCAGGCCCGTCGTCGGGTGAACGCCGTCGGCAAACGCGTGGTCCTGCGCCGCGTTCGGACTGACGAGCGTCGAAGGCGTGCAGGCGAGCGAGCTCGACGTCGTGCACGCGGGCGTGGTCACATTGGCGAAGCCGAACGCCGAGGGATTCGCGATGATTTCGTTCAGCAGCGCGAATGAGTTGACCGTGATGACCTGCACGTGGGCGCCGGCGAGCGCGGCCGTGAGCGTCGAGTTGAACAGGCCTGACAGCGCGGTGAATGTCGCTTGCGCGCCCTGCGCGGCGGCCAACGGCGTTTTGCCGATGTCGGGGAGGTTGTAGACGACGAGGTACCGCGCGCCCGCGGCCTGCAGCCGCGCTGCTTGCGTGGCGAGGTCCACCGCCGCCTGTGCGACGCCGGCCTGCAGCTGCGCCGACGTGATGGCGCCGGCGGCCGCTTGTCCCGCCAGCACGAAGATGTCGTTCGCGCCGCCTTGCAGCTGATAGAGCGCGCTGCCGTCGAGCGGACCCTTGGCGATGAGCTGCGTAACCTGTTGTGCGATGGAAAGATTCGGTGCCGTCGGCGGAATTAATGGCGACGCCGAATTGACGCGCGCACCGCCCTGGCCGTAATCGTTGCCGCCCGTGAACGACGGGCCGACCGAAATCCCATAACGCTGAGTCAAATACATGGGAAACGTGAGACCGGGATTGGTCGTGAAGCGCGCGCCGTACTGACCGGCGTCGCTCAGGCTGTCGCCGAATACGTAGGCATTGCTGAACTGCGCCGACGTGCTGCCGGAAGCAACGGCGAGCGCGATTGCGGCGGCCGCGAGCGACGGACAGAATTTCCGCATGGTGACTTCTCCTGGTGGGCTGAGCTGCTCGGGTGCGCCGACTTCTTACGGATCGGCCTTCGATGGTTGCGTCATTCTAAACGATGGTCGCAAATCGGCATTACGGAATGACGCGGTCAACGCCACGTTAACAAAAGGCGTTGTAAAGGCGACGAGGAGAAGACCCATGAAAGTCCCGAACGCAGCGATTTTGCAGCGCACCAATCGACCTGGATTGACTTGGGGTCTGACGTTTTGGCCGTTTTTGATTGCGCTGGCCGCGTTGCTGCTCGCGCCGCTTGCCGCGCATGCGCAAGACGATTCGCCGGCGCGCGTCGGCCGCATCGCCAACTTCGGCGGGCAATTGCTGCTCGCGCCGGACGACCGCGCCAATGAATGGGCGCCGATCGGGCTCAATTATCCGATCACCAGCGGCGATAACCTGTGGGTGTCGGGCGAGGGGCGGGCGGAAGTCGACTTCGGCGCCGGTCAGTTGCGCTTGGCCGGCAACACCAACGTTCACGTATCGCGTCTCGACGATCACGAAATCTCGCTTTTCATCGCGCAGGGCAGCGCGGTCGTCCGGCTGCGCGCACTCGATCAAGGCGACTCGGCGAGCATCGACACACCGAATACGCAGGTCGTCCTGTCGCGGCCGGGACTCTACCGAATCGATGTCTCGGACGATCGGCAGCAAACGACGGTCGTGGTGCGCGAGGGTGAAGTTGCGGTCGCGGTCGCCGGCGGCATGCAACAGGTCCTGCCGGGGCAGACGGCCACGTTATTCGGCACCGACAACGTGCAGGCCGATGTGCGCAACGGCACCGGCCTCGACGGCTTCGACACGTGGAGCGCCGATCGCGACCGCTACTACATGCGAAGCCGCAGCGCGACCTACGTCTCACGCCAAATGGTCGGCTATGCCGATCTCGACACTTATGGCACATGGCAAAGCTATCCCGACTACGGCGCTGTCTGGTTCCCAGCCTCCGTCGGCGTGGACTGGGCGCCGTACCGCGATGGCCGGTGGGTGTCGCTCCCGTTCTGGGGTTGGACGTGGGTCGACGAGGCACCTTGGGGCTACGCACCGTTCCACTACGGCCGCTGGGCCCATGTCGGCGGGCGCTGGGGCTGGTGCCCGGGCGCGTATGTCGCGCGTCCGGCGTGGGCGCCGGCGCTGGTCGCGTGGTATGGCGGCAGCGGTTGGGGGCTGTCGAGCTCGGTCGGCGCACCGGTGTACGGTTGGGTGCCGCTCGGCTGGCACGAACCCTATTTTCCGTCGTGGCGCAATTGCGGGTCGCGTTGCATGACGGCGTACAACCGGCCGTACGCGGTCAAGCCCGCCGAACGCCCGTGGCAGCCGCCGACCTACGTGAACCACGCGGTGCCGGGTGCGATCACCGCGGTCGCGGCGACCACCTTTGCCGGCGGAAAGCCGGTGGCGGCCAACCTGGTCAATGTTCCCGGACATCTGGTCGCGAACGCGCCGCTGTTGAATGCGGCGCCACCGGTGAAGCCGCAGCCCGTCGCCACGAACCTCGTGCGGCCGGGCAATGGCGTGCCGCCGCCGGCGTCGACGATTCAGGCAACGACGAAGCCAATGTCGGTGCGGCCGGGTCGTGCCGGCAATCCTCAGCAACCCGGCGCGGCGATCACGACAGCGCCGCCGGGCAATAGTCCCAATCGGCCCGCGCCGGCAAACAACGCGGCCGAGCAATCGCAGCGCTTTGGTCGGCCGGCGATGATGACCGCGCCCGCGGCAGCGCCCGGCGTGCCGACTAATGGACGACCGCCGGCGGTGAGCGCGGACTCCGCAACGTCGTCGGGTGCGGGCGTACCCATTCCTCCGCCGCGGGGACCGCAAGGGCCAATGGCCGGCCCGCAGGGTCAGGGCAGCGTGAACAACGCTCCGCCCGCGCGCTTGCGCGGTCCGCCGGCGCAGGACGCCAGCGCGAGCCCGACGCCGCAAGTGCTGCAACAGCAGGCACGGCAGCAACAGCAGCAGCAACTTCAGCAGCAGCAGGTCCGTCGTGGAACGGCGCGTGTACGCCGAAACGCTCAAGCTCACTATGCTGATCGTAAGGCCCGTGCGGCTATAGTTCGGCTACGTATGCCAAACAAAGCGATCGTAGCCGCGCTTCGAACGCAGCCAGGCCGCGTGCTCGACGACTACGAGCGCCTGGTGGATCTTGCCGACGCACCGCACCACCTG
>CATPAO010000254.1 GCA_955652025.1 Casimicrobiaceae bacterium | reverse complement strand
GTCACCGGCATCGACGTGATCGGTCCGTGCCTGACCGAGATCAACGTGACGAGCCCCACATGCTTCGTCGAGATCGCGGAGCAGACCGGATTCGACGTCGCGGGCCTGTTCGCGGACGCATTGCTGAAGACGATCGGCAGCAAATAATTGTCACCCCCTCACCCGCCGGCCGCTTCGCGCCGTGCTCCGTCTGCCCGCGCGGCGCGGTGAAGGGCGCGTGCTAACATCATTGACGAGAGACGGTTTCTCCGGCGCTTACCCCATGATCGGCGTCCTGATCGTTGCGCACGACAGTCTGGGCGATGCCCTGGTCACGGCGGTGACCCATGTGCTGGGCGGACGCCCGGTGCAGTTCGACGCGCTCGGGGTCAAATCCACCGACGACCCGCTGGCCTTGCTTCCGCAGGCGCGGGCGGCGATCGCGCGCCTGGACACCGGCGACGGCGTCGTCGTGTTCTCCGACATCTTTGGCGCGACGCCCTGCAACTTGGCCGTCAAATTGTTGCAGCCCGGCCGCGTCGAGGGCGTGGCCGGCGTCAATCTCCCGATGCTTGTGCGCGCGTTCACCTACCGCACGCACGGGATGGACACGCTGATCAAGAAAGCGGTGTCCGGCGGCTGCGAGGGCGTACTGCACGTCGATACGGTTCCCGTGTATGCACCAGCGCGAGGTTGAAATCATCAACAAGCTGGGGCTTCACGCGCGCGCTTCGGCCAAGCTCACGCAACTGGCCGCCAAGTTCCAGAGCGACGTGCAGATCTCGCGGAGCGGCCGCAAGGTGAACGCGAAAAGCATCATGGGCGTGATGATGCTGGCGGCCGGCAAGGGCGCGAAGGTCACGCTGGAAATCGACGGACCCGACGAGACGCAGGCGATGGACGCGCTGTGCGCGCTGATCGGCGACTGTTTCGGCGAGGGCGCGTAGATTGGGGCGACGCGTTTGGAAACAAAGAGTAACGTGGGCGTAACCGAATCTGATAAATAGCGCGGAACCAATCGATGACGCGACGGCTCAATAAGGAGGCTCGGCTGGGGGGCGGCCGAGGCCTTTTTCCTCACGATGAGCGATCACGTCATGCAGACACGCGAAATCGAAATCACCAATCGGCTGGGCCTGCACGCGCGGGCCTGCGCACGCATCGTTCAGCTTGCCTCGCGGTTCCGCTGCAACGTTGCGCTTACCTGCGGACGGCGCAGGGCCAGCGCGCGCAACATCGTCGCCGTGATGCTTCTCGCGGGCGGCTTTGGCAGCATGATCAAGGTCGAGACCGACGGTCCCGACGAGTCCGCGGCGATGGCGGCGATGTTGCGGCTTCTCGGCGACGGACTGAGCGCACACGCGTAACCCGCGGCGCGGGAGCGCGCTGATGGTCAGCTTCGCGCTCCACGGCGTCGGCGTCTCGGCCGGCATCGCGATCGGGCGCGCGCAGCTCGTCTCGCACGCGCTCCTCGAGGTCGCCCACTACACGATTTCGGCCAAACAGGTGACGGCGGAGATCGAGCGCCTGACGCTCGCATTCCGCGAAGTCCGGCAGGAGCTCGAAACGTTGCGCGGCGCGATGGCGGCGGACGACGTGCCCGGCGAGTTCGGCGCGTTCATCGACGTGCACTGGATGATCCTCAACGATCCGACGCTCGCGGAGACGCCGAAGAGGATCATCGCCGAGCAGCACTGCAATGCCGAGTGGGCGCTCGCGCAGCAGATGGGCGTGCTCGTCGACCAGTTCGAGCAGATCGACGATTCGTACTTGCGCGAGCGCAAGGCCGATGTGGTGCAAGTCGGCGAGCGCGTGCTGAAGCGGCTGATGGGGCGTCCCGGCACGCTGCCGGCGGCGAAGGCCGAAGAGCAGACGATCCTGGTCGCGCACGACCTGTCGCCGGCCGACGTCATCCAATTCAAGCATCATCATTACGGCGCGTTCCTGACCGACCTGGGCGGCGTTACGTCACACACCGCGATCGTCGCGCGGAGCCTCAACGTGCCGGCGGTTGTCGCCACGCACAACGCGCGGCAGCTGATCCGCGACGGCGAGCTTCTGATCGTCGACGGCACCAACCATGTCGTCATCGTCAATCCCGACCGCGCGGTGCTGGCCGAATACCGGCTCAAGTCGAACGAGCTCGATCTCGCGCGGCAAAAGCTGAAGCGCCTGCGCACCAAGCCCGCGGAGACGCTCGACGGCATCCTGGTCGAGCTGCACGCGAACATCGAGCTCCCGGATGACCTCGGGCAGGCGCTCGAAAACGGCGCGTCCGGCGTGGGTCTGTTCCGCTCCGAATTCCTGTTCCTGAACCGCGATGGGTTGCCGTCGGAGGACGAGCAGTTCGAGGCCTACCGCGCGGTGGCGCAGGGGATGGGGGACAGGCCGGTCACGATTCGTACCTTCGACCTGGGCGCCGACAAGCAAAAAGCCGGGCTGGACGGATTGGCGCGCGTCGCGCCGAACCCCGCGCTCGGGCTCCGCGCCATACGCTTCTGCCTGGCGGAGCCGAAGCTGTTCATCACCCAGTTGCGCGCCATCCTGCGCGCGTCGCACTACGGCAACGTGCAGATCCTGGTGCCAATGCTCGCGTCCGTCGGCGAGATCGACCAGACGCTCGCTATGATCGCGCGCGCCAAGCAAAGCCTGCGAGAGCAGGGCATGGCGTTCAACGACAACATCGCCGTTGGCGGCATGATCGAGATTCCCGCGGCGGTGCTCGCGATGGACGCGTTCCTGTCGCGGCTCGATTTTCTCTCGATCGGCACCAACGACTTGATCCAATACACGCTCGCGGTCGACCGCGCCGACGAAGCGGTATCGCATCTCTACGACCCGCTGCACCCCGCCGTTGTGCGGCTCCTGGCGCTCGCGATCGGCACGGCGAACAAGGCAGGCGTCCCGATCGCCGTCTGCGGCGAGATGGCCGGCGAGCCACTGCTGACCCGATTGCTGCTCGGCATGGGGCTCAAACAATTCTCGATGCATCCGGCGCACCTGCTCGCGGTGAAGCAGCGCGTACTGCAAAGCGAGTACGCGGTGGCAAGAGCCATGGTCGAGCGGATCCGCCGCGCTGTCGAGCCGCAAAAGGTCCTGGCACTCATCGAGCGCATCAACGTCTGAGAGGTCTCTTCCCGTTGTCGCCTTGCGTGGAACAGGCGGTGGGGAATCGGTGTTTACCTGACCGGGAGTGGACGTTGCGCCCCGCGATGCTCGAAATCATGACGACCCATGCGCTCCGTGCCGCGTTCGCCGCGGCCGCGTTGTGCTTCGCGTACGACGCTGCAGCGGTCGGCGCCGGCGACGCGGCGCCTGCGTTTGCGCTGCCAACCGCCGCCGGCGAAACGATCACGCTCGATCAACTCCGCGGCAACGTGGTCTACGTCGATTTCTGGGCATCGTGGTGTGGCCCTTGCCGCCGCTCGTTTCCGTGGATGAACGCGATGAAGCGTCTCTACGGCGGCAAGGGGCTCGCGATCGTCGCGGTCAACGTCGACAAGACGCGCGCCGACGCAGAGCGTTTTCTCGCTGAGACGCCGGCGGAGTTCACCGTGCTGTACGACGCGCAAGGCGCGACGCCCACCGCGTACGCGGTCAAGGGAATGCCGAACTCCTACCTGATCGATAAGAACGGCAAGGTCGTGGCGATCGAGGTCGGCTTTCGCGACGAGCGGCGCGCAGCGCTTGAGGAGCGGATCCGCACGCTTACGGAAGCGCGTCGGTGAGCAGGTTGGGTCGAATCGTATGGCGGCTGGCGATGCCGACGATGTTGCTCGTCGCCGCCGGGTGCGCGACGTTCGATCCGCCCAAGCCATGGGAAAAAGGCGAGCTCGCCAAGCGCGAGATGCAATTCGACGCCGACTCGCCCGACGCGAAGGCGACCCAGCACATCTACACCAGCAAGGAGGGCGCGGGCGGCGGCTACGGCGTCGGCGGAGGCGGCTGTGGCTGCAACTGAAACTGAGGGGGAGGACGCGGCGCCACGACCGCAGGCCATCACAGCGCCTGCGCCCGCTCGCGCCTTGCTCGCGGCCGCGCTGGCCCTCCCCGGCGTCCTGCCCGCGAACGTGATCGCGCAAACGGCGCCCGATCAGAGCGTCATCGCGCTCAAATATTTTGATTATCGCGACTGGCAGCCGGGCGCCGACCGGATGACGGTGCGAAGTCCGTCTCTGTACGTGCTGCGACCGCTTTCCGATTCGCTATCGCTCGAGGGAACGCTCGTCTACGACAGCATGTCGGGCGCGTCGCCGCTCGCGTTCAACACGCTGTCCGGCGCGTCGGGGATCGGCATCACCGACTACCGAACGGCAGGGGACGCGAAGCTCACCCGCTATTTCGACCGCTTCGCATTGGGCGTCGGCGGCGCGTACTCGCACGAGCGCGACTACATTTCGCGCGCGATCACCGTCGAGGCGCGCACGTGGACCGACGACAAGAATCGCACGTACGCGTTCGGCGTGTCCGCGGCCGCCGATCGCATCCATCCGCACGATCGCACGATCGACGACGGGCGGCGGGAAACGCTCGATTTCCTGTTCGGCGTGACGCAGGCGGTGAATGCCGATGCGATCGTCCAGTCGAACCTCACCTATTCGACCGGCCACGGCTATTACTCCGATCCGTACAAACTCTCCGACGTCCGGCCCGATCATCGACGCGTCCTCGCGTGGCTCACCCGGTGGAACCAGCACCTGCCCTCGCTCGATGCGACGCTCAGGCTCTCGTATCGCTACGTCCATGATTCGTTCGGCGATCAGTCGCACGCCGTCGAGGTCGCGTGGGCGCAGCCGCTGCCGTACGCGTTCTCCGTGACGCCGAGCTTGCGTTACTACACGCAAAGCGCGGCGGACTTCTACTTCGGTCCTCCATTCGGCAACGGACTCGAATTCGGACAACCGTACACCGCCGACACCCGGCTTTCGGCTTTCGGCGCGTTTACGCCCTCGGTGCGAATTGACAAGCAATTCGCCGACGGCTGGAGCGCCGATCTCGCGTTCAGCTACTATCAACAGCGCGCGGGCTGGCGCTTGGGCGGGGGCGGCAGCGCCGATTTGCTGCCGTTTTCGGCCCGCTGGATTTCCGTGGGCATCGCGAAGACTTTCTAAGACATCCGGTCCTTCGAGCGATGGCCGCGCCGGCGCCTTTTCGTTTCGCATTTCGCGCGATGGCGGCCGAGCACGAGCTGCAACTTTTCGCGGCGTCGCACGCGGAAGCGCAACGCGCCGCCGACGCGGCGATCGCCGACGTCTTGCGGATCGAGGCGAAGTATTCGCGCTATCGCGATGACAGCGTCACGACGCGAATCAATCGCGCGGCCGGAGCGGCGCCGGTCGCGGTCGACGCCGAAACCGCGGCGTTGCTCCGCTACGCGCAACAGGTCTTCGACCTCAGCGACGGCCGTTTCGACGTAACGTCGGGTGTACTGCGTCGCGTGTGGGACTTCAAGGCGAAGCCGGCGCGGCTCCCTTCCGCGGCTTCGATCGAAAAGGCGCGCGCATTGATCGGTTGGCAACGCGTGGAATGGGACGACCGCGCGATCCGGCTGCCGGAGCGCGGCATGGAGATCGATCTGGGCGGCATCGGCAAGGAATATGCGGCCGACCGCGCAGCGACGATTTGCGTCGAGCATGGTATCGCGCATGGTCTCGTCAATCTCGGCGGCGACGTGCGCGCAATCGGCACGCAGGCGGACGGCACGCCATGGCGCATCGGCATCCGCGATCCGCGCCGTGACGATTGCGCGATTGCCGTGATGGAAGTCGCGGACGGCGCGGTGGCGACCAGCGGCGACTACGAACGCTATTTCGATCTCGATGGCCGTCGCTACTGCCATCTTATCGATCCGCGAACCGGCATGCCGGTGTCGCACTGGCAATCGGTCAGCGTCGTTGCGCCCCTGTGCGTCGTCGCCGGAAGTTGCGCGACGGTCGCGATGCTGCTGGAGGCGTGTGCGATCCCATTTCTGGACGCGCAACGATGGACATATCTGGCCGTTGGGCCCGACGGCAGCGTCCATCGCTCCGCGTGAGGGAGCGTTGTCGCCGATTCACTTCGCGCCACGCACAGGCTAGAATCACACATAGCGCCGATTTGAGCCACTTGCGGGCGCCATTGATCGACGCGATGCCTTCGTTTTCCGCCACCACCGGCGGCACCGACGCGGCGGCGGAACCGCGACACACCGCCGGTCGAAGCGTCGGCGCCGCCACGCCGCAGCTCGCGCGCTTCGACGTGCCGCTGCCGCTCGCCTGCGGCCGCGCGCTCGTGGGTTATGAGATCGCGTACGAAACGTACGGGACGCTCAACGCCGATCGCAGCAACGCCGTCCTGATCTGCCACGCGCTCAACGCATCGCATCACGTCGCGGGCTATTACGCCTCCGAGCCGGACAACGTCGGCTGGTGGGACAACATGATCGGTCCGGGCCGGCCGCTCGATACCGACCGTTTCTTCGTGGTCGGCGTGAACAACCTCGGCAGCTGTTTCGGCTCGACCGGCCCCCTGTCGACTGATCCGGTCAGCCGCAAGCCATACGGCGCAAATTTTCCGATGGTCACCGTCGAGGACTGGGTCGAATCGCAGGCCAGGCTCGCCGATCAGCTCGGCATCGAGCGCTGGGCCGGCGTGATGGGCGGCAGTCTCGGCGGCATGCAGGCGCTCGCGTGGGCGACGCGCTATCCCGATCGCATCCGCCACGCGCTGGTGATCGCGGCGGCGCCGAACCTGTCGGCCGAGAACATCGCCTTCAACGAGGTCGCGCGTCAGGCGATCCTCACCGATCCCGAATTTTTCGACGGCCAGTTCGAAGCGCATGGCGTCAAGCCGCGGCGCGGACTGCGCGTCGCGCGGATGATCGGCCACATCACGTATCTGTCCGACGAGCAGATGGAAGCGAAGTTCGGCCGGCAGCTCCGCGAAGGAAAAAATTTCTCGTTCGCGCCCGAGTTCCAGATCGAATCGTATCTCCGCTACCAAGGCGAAAAGTTCGCCGAATACTACGACGCGAACACGTATCTCCGCATCACCAAGGCACTCGATTATTTCGACCCGGCGAGCGAATATGGCGGCGATCTCGCCAAGGCGCTGGCAGCGGCGCGCTGCGAATTCCTGGTCGTCGCATTCACCACTGATTGGCGATTCCCGGCGGCGCGCTCGCGCGAGATCGTGAAGGCGCTGGTGCACGACCGGCGGCGCGTCTCGTACGCGGAGATCGTCGCGCCGCACGGCCACGACGCGTTTCTGCTAGACGATCCGCAATATCACGCGGTCGTCGGGGCGTATTTCGATCGCGTCGCCGCGGAGATCGCGCCGGAGTCGCCGAAACCGCAGCGTGCGGCGCGGCCCGCGTCGGCGAACGCCGTTGCGCGCGCCGACTACGCGACGATCGCGGGCTGGATCGCGAAGGATGCGCGCGTGCTCGATCTGGGCTGCGGCGACGGCAGCCTGCTCGCCTATCTGCGCGGAGCGAACGGCGCGGGCGGCTATGGCATCGAGATCGCCGACGCCGGTATGCTGGCGAGCCTCGAAAATGGCATCGATGTCATCCAGAGCGACTTGGAGCGCGGGCTCGCCGGATTCGACGACGCGTCGTTTGATTGCGTGATCCTGTCGCAGACGCTGCAGGCGATGCGCCGGATCGAGGTGATCGTCGGCGAAATGCTGCGCGTCGGGCGCGAGGCGATCGTGACGTTTCCCAATTTCGGCCACTGGTCGCATCGCGCGCAAATTGTGCGCGGACGGATGCCGGTGTCCGAATCGCTGCCGTATCAGTGGTACGACACGCCGAACATTCACTTGTGCACTGTCGCCGACTTCGACGCCTTCCTCGCGACGCACGATTGCACGGTGCTGGACCGCGTGGTGCTCGCGGCCGGCCGGCGCGTCAAAGCGCTGCCCAATCTCCGTGGCGAGCTCGCGATCTACCGCTTTCGGCGGCGATAGTCGCGATCCCGGCGCACTCGCGCGACTTGTTGTCGTTGCTTGCCGTACGCGACGACCGACCGACCCGCTCGCGCGGCTACAATGGCGCATGTCATTGCCGCCCGCCGCGTCCGCGGACGAATCGACCCTCCCGCGTCCCGACGGCGCATCGCCTACGCGAGAGACCTGGCGCGAGGCGCTCTTCAACCGGCGGATGCTCATCTGCATCTTCACCGGCTTCAGCTCCGGCCTGCCGCTTTGGCTCCTGATCAATCTCCTGCCGGCGTGGCTCCGTTCCGAACAAGTTGACTTAACGTCGATCGGATTGTTCGCGCTGATCCAGCTTCCCTATACGTGGAAATTTCTCTGGTCGCCGCTCGTCGATCGTTACGCGCTGCCGCTCCTGGGCCGCCGCCGCGGCTGGATGCTGATCACGCAGATCGCGCTGCTTGCATCGATTCCGCTGTTCGGATGGCTCGATCCGAAACTCGACCTGTGGACGATCGCGTGCCTCGCGGCGATCGTCGCTTTCTTTTCCGCGAGCCAGGACATCGTGCTCGATGCGTACCGGCGCGAACTCTTGCCCGATGCCGAGCTCGGGCTCGGCAACTCGATTCACGTTCAAGCGTATCGCGTCGCGAGCCTCGTTCCTGGCGCGCTGGCGCTGGTCCTTGCCGACCACATGGCGTGGCGCGGCGTGTTCGAGATCACCGCGCTGTTCATGCTGCCCGGCATCGCGAACACGCTGCTGGTCGCCGAGCCGGCCCGATCGCGCCACGCGCCGCGAACCCTCGCCGAGGCCGTCGTCGAGCCGTTCCACGAATTCCTGACCCGCGCCGGCTGGCGGTCCGCGCTGCTGATCCTGGCGTTCATTTTTCTGTACAACCTCGGCGCCAGCATGGCCACAGCTTTGGCGACGCCGTTCTATCTTGACATGGGATTTTCCAAGTCCGAGATCGGGCTGATCGCCAAGAACGCCGGGTTGTGGTCGAGCATCGTGGGGGGTCTCCTGGGCGGTTTGTGGATGATCCGCATCGGCATCAACCGCGGACTCTGGATCTTCGGCGCGGTCCAACTGGTGTCGATACTCGGTTTCGCGTTGCTCGCGTACGTGCATCGCGCCGACCGCGTTTTGCTGGCGGCGGTCATCGCGTTCGAAGCGCTCGGCGTCGGGCTGGCGACCGCCGCGTTCATCGCGTTCATCGCGCGCACGACCGACCCGCGGTACACGGCGACGCAGTTCGCGCTCTTCACGAGTCTCGCCGTGGTCCCGCGAACGCTGTTCAACGCTTCGACCGGCTGGCTCGTCGAGCAGATCGGCTGGTTCGACTTCTTTCTGTTGTGCGCGGGGCTGGCGTTGCCCGGGATGGCATTACTCTTGCGTGTAGCGCCCTGGCGAGAGCGCCCGGTGTGAACACGTCCACGATGAACCGCCACAAATTCAGCGCGATCGCGCACCGCGATCACGACTACATGAACCCAATTTCGGCGGCCAAGGTCGAGCGCCTGCTCGATCTGCTGCCGCTCGACGACGCGTCGCGCGTGCTCGATCTGGGCTGCGGCCGCGCCGAGCTCTCGCTGCGGATCATCGAGCGCTTTCGCTCGACGGTGGTGGCGGTCGACAACTCGTCGATGATGCTCGACGCGGCGCGCGAGCGTGCCGAGTGGACCGGCGCGCTCGCCAAGCTTCATCTCGACGACATCGATATCCGCGAGTTCCAGGCCGACCCCGAGACGTTCCACCTTTCAGTGATGCTGGGCGGCGGCGGCATCGCGGGCGGCATGGCCGGCATTTGCAAACAGCTCAAGATCTGGACCAAGTCGGGTGGCTACGTGCTGATCGGCGAAGGTTTTTGGCGTGCCAAGCCGCATCCGGACTACCTGACGTTGCTCGACGGCAGCGAAGGCGAATTCCTGGATCACAAGGGCAACGTGCAGGCCGGCGTCGATGTAGGATTGATACCGATGCACGCGACGACCGCATCGCAGGACGAATGGGACGAGTACGAGTGGAAGTACTGCCGCTCGATCGAGCGCTATGCGCGCGAGCAGCCCGAGGATCCCGACGTTCCCGCGATGCTCGAACGCGTGCGCCGCTGGCGCGACGGGTACCTGCGCTGGGGCCGCGATACGCTGGGGTTCGCGCTGTACCTGTTCTATCGTCCCGGTCCGTCGATCGGCTGATGGCTGCGAGCAAACGCGCGCCTCCGGCATCGAGCGACGTAGGCTACAGCGGCAAGGCGTTGTGGCAGAAGCTCGGGTTGGCGAGCGGGCAACGGCTTTACGTACACAATCCCGTCCCGCAGATGGACGCGTTGCTTGCCGGGGCGCCGGCCGGGATCGTTCGCTTGCCTCGACTCGCCGCGTTCGACGTGGCGCTCGCGTTCGCGGCAAAGCGAACCGACTGCGCCAGCGCCCTCGTCAAACTGCTGCCTCAACTGCAAGTCGGCGGCATGGTCTGGTTCGCGTGGCCGAAGAAGACGTCGGGTGTCGCGACCGACATCACCGAAGACGCGTTGCGGACGATCGTCCTTCCCACCGGCCTGGTCGACGTCAAGGTCTGTGCGATCGACGCGACGTGGTCGGGACTCAAGTTCATGCGGCGGCGCGGCTCTTGCTGATTGCAAGTGGGGGTTCTGTCTCAATAGTCTTTACGCGTTCGGCCGCTCGAGCGCTTCCGCAACTTCCAGCCATTCCGCTTCGAGTCGCGCGAGCCGCCACGTGAGCTCGCCCTGTCGCGCCAGCGCGGTCCTCAGCGTTTCCCGCGCCTCCTCGGCATAGGCGTCGGCGCTCGCAAGCCACGCTTCGACGGTCTTCTTTTCGATGCCCAAGGCTTCCATCTCGCCTTCGAGCGTCGTTTGCCGGGCGAGCAGCGGGCGGCGCACGTTGGCGCGCCGTTGGCGGGCGTCGGCTTCCGCACGCTTCTTGGTCTTGCGGTCGGTCGCCGGCGGTTGCCGGCCGTCGTCACGCGTCCCGCGGGAGAGCGCCAGCACCCAGTCGCGATAATCGTCGAGATCGCCGTCGAACGGGAGGACCTTGCCGTCGTTGACCATCCATAGCTCGTCCGTCGTCGCGCGGAGCAGATGACGATCGTGCGCCACCACGATCAGCGCGCCATCGAAATCCTGCAGCGCCTCGGTGAGCGCCTCGCGCATGTCGATGTCGAGGTGGTTCGTCGGCTCGTCCAGCAGCAGGAGATTCGGCCGCTCGCGGACGATGAGCGCGAGCGTGAGGCGCGCTTTTTCGCCGCCGGAAAGTTGCGCGACGGCCGACGTCGCCCGGTCGCCGCGAAAATCGAAGCCGCCGAGAAAATCGCGCAGCGCCTGCTCGCGCGTCGCGGGCTCGATCCGCTGCAGATGCGCGAGCGGCGATTCGTCGCCGCGAAGCGCTTCGACCTGGTGCTGCGCAAAGTAGCCGACGCGAAGATTTTGCGCGACGAGCCGCCCCCCACGGTGCAGCGCGAGACGGCCGGCGATTGCCTTCAGCAGCGTGGACTTGCCGGCGCCGTTCGGGCCGAGGAGGCCGATGCGTGCGTCGGACAGCACGTTCCAGTCGACGTCCGCAAGGACGGCGATGTCGCCGTAGCCAAGTGTCGCCTGGTCAAGCCGCACCAGCTGACGCGCCATCGCGCCGGTGGGGGCAAAGGCGAACTCGAACGGGCTGTCGACGTGCGCGGCCGCAATCAACTCCATTTTCTCGATCGCCTTGATCCGGCTTTGCGCCTGCTTCGCCTTCGTCGCCTTGGCGCGGAAGCGATCGACGAACGCCTGCAGATGCGCGATCTGTCGCTGCTGTTTCGCGTGAGCGGCCTGCTGCAGCGCGAGAACCCGCGCCCGCTCGCGCTCGAATTGCGAGTAGTTGCCGCTGTAGACGCGAAGCTTTTCCGTGTCGACATGGACGATCATGCCGGCGACGGCGTCCAGGAAATCGCGATCGTGCGTGATCAGAAGCAGCGTGCCCGGATAGCGCGCGAGCCAATCTTCGAGCCACAGGACGGCGTCGAGATCGAGATGGTTCGTCGGCTCGTCCAGCAGCAGCAGGTCGGAGCGGCACATCAGCGCCTGCGCCAGGTTGAGGCGCATCCGGAAGCCGCCCGAGAAACCCTCGACCGGATCGCGATGTCGCGCCTCGGGCACGCCGAGACCCGCGAGCAGCGTCGCGGCGCGCGACCGCGCGCTGTAGGCGCCGATGTCGTCGAAGCGGTGATGTAGGAGCGCGAGCGCCGCGCCGTGTTGCGCGTGGTCGTCCGGGTCCGCGCCGGCGTGCGCGGTGGCCGCCTCCGCCAACGCCCGTTCGATTTCTCGGAGCTCGTGGTCGCCGTC
>CATPAO010000253.1 GCA_955652025.1 Casimicrobiaceae bacterium | reverse complement strand
GCAGCCGGGCGCGCGTACAACTGCGAGGATCCGCGCCTCGCGGTCCGCCACCTCGCGTGCGGCGGCGGCGATTCCGCGCGCAAGCTCGGGACGGATGACGACGGCGCCGTGGCGGTCGGCGTGGATCAGATCGCCATCGCGCACCGCCATGCCGAGCACGTTCACGTCGACGCCGCACGCGACGGGCTTGGCGTAGGCATGCGACGCGGCGACGCGCGCGGCGAGAAACTGGAAGCCCGGCGCCCATTGGTCGAGATCGCGGACCGATCCGTTCGTGAGCAGCCCGATGGCACCCAGTCCGACGTGAACCGCCGACTGCACTTCGCCCCAGAACGCGCCATACCCGGCGGCCTCGCCGTCGAGGTCCTCGATCACGACAATCGACGGCCGCGGTCCGGCATCGACGTGGCGGTAATAGTCGTCCTGTAATTGCCGCTGTGCGGCGGCGGACAGGCCGGACGGCCGGACCGAGCGGATCGTGGCGGTGCGAGCGTAGCCGACGATCGGCTTCAAGTGAGGAAAGCCGCAGATGAACCCGCCGCTCGTGTAGCCGTGCGCCTGTGTCGACGCGTCGATCCGCTCGAGCGCGTTGCAAATGGTGGGCGTGTCGAACCCAGCCAATATCGCGAGATCGGCGGCAGTGAGGATGGTCATTGCGCACGCTCCCCGGCGAGACCGAATCCGGCGTCGGACAGCGCGTCGAACAGCGATTCACGCTCCGCTTCGGTGAGCGGGAACAGCGGCGGCCGCAACGCGCGCCACGCGGCATCATGGGTTTGCGCCGCCTTGATCGCCTTGAACGCCGGCAGGAACGGAACGCTGAAGATCACTTCGAGAAACGCCGCGATCCGATGCTCGTCGCTCGCGGTGACGCGGGGAATGAGCAGCGGCGCGACGATCTCGGGAAACGTGTTGGCCACGCCGCAGATCGTGCCGGCGCCGCCCGCGCGCATCAATCGCGGTAAATGCGACTCGGTGCCGACGAGGATCGACAGTTGCGGCACGCACGCCAGCAGCATCTTCGTGTAGTCGTAATCGCCGCCGCTGTCCTTTACACCGGCGATCACGCGCGGGTAGTCGGCCGCAAGTCGCGCGACGACGTCGGCCCGCAACGGCACGCCGGAGAACTGCGGGATGTGATAGAGGTAGATCGAGAGGCGTGGATCTGCGACGGCCTCGATCAGCGCCGCGTAATAGCGGTACACGGCGTCGTCGCCGAGATCCTTGAAAAAGAACGGCGGTAGCACGAGGCAACGGGCGCAGCCAACGGACAACGCGTGGCGCGTCAGCGCGACCGCGTCGGCAAACGCGGCGCAGCCGGTCGCGGCGACCAGTTGCGAGGCCGGAATGCCGGCGCCCAGCAGCGCATCGAGTCCGGCCCGCCGTTCGGCCACCGAAAACGATGGACCCTCACCGGTCGTGCCGAACGGGGCGACGCCATCGACGCCGCGCGCGAAAAGCCAGCGCACGTGCGCCGCCATGCGCGCGTGGTCGATCGCGCCGTCCTGGGCGAGCGGCGTCAGCGTGGCGCACCACAGGCCGCGGATCGGTGACGGGTCGATCATATTCGGAAGTCTCCTTCAGACGCCGAGCGCGCGGTGGCGCGCACTGGTCAAATGTTCGTCGATGGCGTCGACCGCGCGTTGCGGATCGCGCGTGCGCAACGCCGCGATCAACGCCAGGTGTTCCTGCATCGCCGGGACGAGCGCGTCGGCGTCCAGCATGACGCGGTCCAGGCGAATCAAACGGATGCGCAGGCTGTTGACGCGATAGATGCTCGAAATGATCTCATTGCCGAGCGCGTCGACCATGCGATCGTGCAGGCCCCAGTCGATCGCCTGCGCCGCGTCGAGGAGCGAGCGCGTGATCGTCCGCCCGGCACGCGCGAGAATCTCGCGGTGCGCCGCCTCGATCGTGTCGAGCTCGCTCTCCGTCGTGGTGATCGCGAACTGCGCCGCGGCTTCGCGCTCGATCATCATGCGGAGCTGGAAGGCATTACGGATCAGCTTGACGTCGACGTTCGCGATTTGCAGCCCCCGCTGCGGCGCCGTGCGCAGCAGGCCCTCGGCTTCGAGACGCGGGATCACTTCACGGATGGCGCCCAACGGCAAGTCGATCAACGCGGCGAGCTCGCGCTGCGAGACGAATTGACCGGGCCGGATCCGCGACGCGATCAGCTCCTGCTGGAAGCGCTCGTACGCCTGCCAGCGAAGACGACCGGCCTCCGCAGTGCCGCGCCGCACTCCGCGTGAACGGGGACGCGCTCGCGGCTCGTTCACGTCGGGAGCCGATCGGGGAGGGTGGCACGCATCGGGAAAACGGGAGATCGGCGGCTGACTAGCACCGACATGTCAGGCGGTCCGACGCTCGACTCGGCGATGGAGAAACGTCGGCAGATCATGCGACGTTGCGTATCGGTGCCGACACGTCGATGTCGAGGTTCGCATGCTGCGCGATCAAGAGCCGCTGCACTTTGCGCACGTCCACGCCGCGCGGTGGGCACTTGTCGAGCGCCGCGATCGCCGCGGCGGCGCCCGACGCATGCCCGATCGCAAACGCGGTGCCTTGCACGCGGAGCGAGCCATGCGCCTCGTGCGCGGCCGAGATGTTGCGCCCGGTCATCAGCACGCCATCGACCGCTCGCGGAATGAGGCACCGCAGCGGAATGTCGTAAGGGCCCTTTGGCTTGATCCATGTGCTGCCGCCGGATTGGTAGCCCTTGCTGCCGGTCGGGTCGTGGATGTCGACCGGGAAGAACCCGCGCGCCACGACGTCGTCGAAACGCCGGCCTTCGACCACGTCGTCCTGCGTCAGGATATATTCGCCGATGACGTGCCGGCTTTCGCGCACGCCGATCTGCACGCCGGTCGAGGAGACGTACGCATGCGCGAACCCGGGCGCGTATTTTTTCATGAACGCCGCGAGCGACATCGCCTGCTTACGGCCTTCGATCTCGGCCTTGGTGAAGTCGTCGATATCGGTGCCCCGCAGCTTCCCGATCCGCGTCGAATTGAACACGATCGTCCCCTCGCGCATCGTGCTTTGCAGCAGCACGGTGTCGCGGCCCAGCGTGAGCTCGCCCTTCGCCTTCGCTTCGGCGACGAATTTCCGGAACCCCTGCGCGACGAAGTAGCGCTGGTTGAGCTCCTTCGGCAGCGGCGTGGCCGAGTGGAGGTTCGACGTCCACTCGAAGTCGTCGGGGTGGCCGTCGATATAGGCTTTGAGGACATCGACATCGACGTTCGCCATCTCGAAGAACATCGTCATCGGCTGGCCCAAGTTGTCCGATTCGCGGCCCCACTTGAACTCGGCCCCCGCGGTGGCCGCGACGTCGCCGTCGCCCGTAGCGTCGACGGTGATCCGCCCGAGCACTTGCTGAAAGCCGGACTTGTTGGCCACCCGAATTCCGGTTACGCGGTTACCCGCTGTGACCGCGCCGCCGATGAACGAGTGCAGCAGCAGACGCACGCCCGCCTGTTCCATCATTTCGAAAGCGACGAGCTTGTAGACCTCGCGATCGAAATACGCCATGTAAGAGCCGGAACCGTATTCGGGCACGCACTTGAGATGCCCGGTGCTGCCGCCGGCTTTCATCAGCCGTTCGATCAATTCCTGGGGGATCCCCATCGTAATCTGCTCGTCGTCGTAGTGGAACGGGGAGAACGGGCCGACCGAGGCCGCCGTCGCCATGCCGCCCAGAAATCCGTATTGCTCGACGAGGATCGTCTTCGCACCGGCGCGTGCTGACGCGATCGCGGCGATCAGCCCCGAGGGACCGCCGCCGGCGACGACGACATCGGACTCGCTGTGTACCTTCATTTCCATTGCATGT
>CATPAO010000252.1 GCA_955652025.1 Casimicrobiaceae bacterium | reverse complement strand
GCTTCCAGCTGCAGCGCGGCACCGCGGTCGGCAGTGGGATTCTCGTTTCGCTCAAGACGATTTTTCCCGACGTCGAATTCGATTTGCGTGCGTCGAATCCGCGCGGCGACAGTCGCGATTCGAAGCGCGGCGTCGCGCTCGACAAGGCAGCATCGGCCGACAAGGACAAGGAGGCGCCGAAGCCGGTGCCGGCCGGCTCTTACGCGGCCGCGGTCATCATTCTGTTGACCGACGGCCAGACGACGACCGGTCCCGATCCGATCGAATCGGCACGCATGGCGGCCGAGCGCGGCGTGCGCATCTACACGGTCGGCATCGGCACGGTCAACGGTGAGATTCTCGGCGCCGAAGGTTGGTCGATGCGCGTGCGGCTGGACGAGGACGCGCTGAAGACGATCGCCAATGTGACGCACGGCGAATACTTTTATGCCGGCAACGCAAAAGATCTCGCCAAGATTTACGAAGGCATGAACGCCCGGTTCGTGATGGAGACCAAGGAGACCGAAGTGACCGCGCTGTTCGCGGCCGCCGCGGCGTTCATCGCGCTCATCGCGGCGCTGCTGTCGCTGTGGTGGTTCAATCGGATTCTGTAACCAGCGGCTCCGCGATCCGCTTTACGCGCTCCCGCGGTCTGATTTATGCTTGTTGGTACGCGGTGTCGACGGCCCGCGTGCGCGGCGTAGCGGACAACCGTGGCAGCGCATTGGCGCTCCGCTTTGTCAGGTGTTGCATGCCTCATCATCAAATCTTGCTCGTTGCGTTATTGCTCACCGCGCCGCTGATCCGGCCGCTTGCCCGGGTGTTCTTCGGCACGCTACCGCAATTCGCCGACGACGCCGGATTGCGTCCGCTGTCGGCGCATCCGCGCTGGACCGAGCTTCGATCGACCTTCGGTTCCCGTTTGCCGTCGGTGCTGTCGACCGCGTTGCTCGATCTGATGGGTTTCTTCGTTGCTTACGCGGCGGTCGTCGCGGTCGTTTATCACGTGCTCATCTGGACACTTTCGTTTTTCGCGCGCGACCTCTGACCGGCTCGTCATGGACGTCGAATCGCCGCCGCTTGAACTTCGCAATGACATTCGAGCGCGTTTGCTGCGGTGCCTCGACGCGTTGAACGTCGAGATCGCGACTTACCCCACGCCGATTCCACGCTGCGACGCGCAGTTCAATCACCTGTACGAGCAACGCTCGCGGCTCGTGCGGGATATTCACGGCCTGGAAGCGCTCGGCACCGACGCAGCGTCGCGCCGCGACCTGCAGGCGTGGATCCGCGAGTTCATCGGAACGGCTGCCCGAACCGAAGAGGCCGACGAGCTGCACCTGCGCCACGACTTGCGCTCGCTGCTCGCAGAAGCCACACCCTCCGGCTGACCCGCCCGCCGCGTCCGCGTTGACGCGCCGGACGAGTCCGGCCAGGACGCATGTGGCGCTGAACGCGATGGAAGCGCTCGGCTACATCTTACGCAAACGCCGCCGGCGAATCGGCGCAATGTCTACGTCCACCTGACGCCGCGGGGGCGCGCGCTCAAGACGAAGCTCGTTCCGCTCGCGGAGGACGTCAACGCGATCGGCGTCGCAGGACTGTCGGCCGCCGACATCGGCACGGTGCGCCAGGCGCTAATCGCGATCATCGACAACCTGGCGCGGGACGAAGCGCTGGCGGAGCCCGCGCCGACAGTGGAGAATGTCGCGCGACCGAAACGCCGCCCGCGCACCCGCGCCCGATGATTTCCTGCACCGGAAAACCCTACACGCCATGGCCAAACTCCGCCTCAGCCTAGGCTGCTGGAACTACGACCGCACGCGCGCGTTGCAGGACGGGCGGGTCCGCCCCGACGGCATCGATCTCGATTACCTCAGCATGCCGGTCGAGGAGACGTTTTTCCGGATGCTGCGGCACCGCGAATTCGACGTCGCAGAAATGTCGCTGTCGTCGTACGCCGTCTCGCTGTCGAAGCCCGAGCGTCCGTTCATCGCGATTCCGGTGTTTCCGTCGCGCTTCTTTCGCCATTCGAGCATCTACGTGAATGCCGCTGCCGGAATTCGCGAGCCGAAGGATCTGCTCGGCAAGCGTGTCGGCAATCCGGAATACCAGATGACCGCGCCGGTATGGATCCGCGGGATCCTGGCGGACGAGTACGACGTCCCGGTCGACGCCGTCACCTATTGCACCGGCGGCGAGGAAGAACCGGGGCGGTCGGAAAAGTTGAAGCTCGATCTGCCGCCCTCCATCCGCGTCGAGCGCATCGGTGCGACGCAGACCCTGGCCACGATGCTCGCCAACGGCGAAATCGACGCGCTGTACACGGCGCGGATGCCCTCGTCGTTCCACCGCGCCGACGGCTGCGTGCGCCGGTTGTTCGCTGATTACGTGCCGGTGGAGCGCGACTACTATCGACGTACGCGCATCTTTCCGATCATGCACACCGTCGTGATCCGTCGCGACGTCTACGAGCAGCATCCGTGGGTTGCGCAATCGTTGTTCAAAGCATTTTGCGTGGCGCAGCGACTGACGTATGCGGACTTGAACGTAACCGCTGCGCTGATGACGATGCTTCCGTGGGCGATCGCGCACGTCGAGGAGACGCGGCGTGAAATGGGCGACGACTTCTGGCCCTACGGTTTCGATCGCAACCGCGACGTGCTGGCGACGTTTCTGCGCTATCACCATGCCCAGGGATTGTCGCCGCAGCGGCTCGAGCCGGAGGAACTGTTCGCACGCGAGACGCTCGAATCATTTGTGATTTGAGCGCGCGACCGCACGCGGTTAGGATAGGTACTTCGAAATCGCGAGGACACGTTCGATGGCCGCCTATCTGATCGCCAACATTCAAGTCAACGATGCCGCGGAGTTCGAGGAATACCGCAAACGCGTTCCCGCAACGATCGCCGCGCATGGCGGCCGCTACCTGTGCCGCGGCGGCGCAGTCGAGGTGCTCGAGGGCGCGTTCGACGCGAAGCGGATGGTCGTGCTCGAATTCCCGAGCCTCGCCGCGCTCAAAACGTGGTACGGATCGCCGGAATACCAATCGCTGCTCGCCATGCGCGAGCGCGCGGCGACGACGACGCTGATCGCCATCGAGGGCATGTGATCGAGCGTCGATTCGCAGAGCACAGGAGACCGACATGAGCGGACACGATCGTTCCTCGGGCCGAATCATGAGCCGCCGGGAAGCATTGGCGCTGTTCGGTGCGGGCGCGCTATCGCTGATGCCATTCGGGGCGGCACGCGCGACGGATGCCAAGGCGGCGTCCTGCGTCGCCACCGCCGAACAGACCGAAGGACCGTATTT